>DATKTT010000039.1:0-13206 GCA_035530955.1 Williamwhitmania sp.
AACCAAAACCTTTGGTCTCGTTAAAAAACTTTACTGTTCCGTTGTTCATTCTACTAAAAAATTAATTTGCACAAAGTTAGGCATAAAAAATTAATAATCGGAAAAAATAGAAATAAAATCACTTTTTTTCTTCATTTAAGCTTTTTTTTGACTACCGATGGAACCCTTGACCCACAAATTCAAGGGCCGGACCAATTCCAGTTCGCCAGTAGTTCCATGTGTGTCCACCATCGCGAACACGATACTCATGGGCTATTCCCTTATCGAGCAACAGTATGTGTAGCGCTGAATTCCCACGGGCTAGGTGGTCGTCGTCGCCACAGTCGAGCCAAATTCGCAAGTTTGAAACCTTTGCAGGATCAATATTTTCAATAATAGTTAACACGCTATTACTATACCAATGCTGTGGTAGACTATCGGAGACCATGGGGCCATACACCGAATCAAGGTCGTAGGTATCGGTGGAAAGTCGCCCCTTAATCTCCTTCTCGGTAAGAACCGCTGCGCTCAAGCCCGCACATGCCGAGAACAAGTCGGGATGCTTAAAACCATATATCAGAGCGCCGTAGCCACCCATCGAAAGACCAGCAACAGCACGAAACTCCCTCGTGGGTCGAGTGTTGTAACTGGCATCAATAAAGGGTATGAACTCCTGAATAAACATATCCTCGTAACGAACTTTCCCGGTGTAATCGTTCACATACCAGGTAACCTTGGCGTTTGGCATAACCAAAATCATGGGCGGGATAGTACCGCTGGCAATACCAGCATCCATTATCCTGTTAATTTCGCCAAACTGTATCCAAGCTGATTGGTTGTCGGAGTAGCCATGTAGCAGGTAAACTACAGGATAGCGACGCTGTGAGGCATCATAATCGGGAGGAAAGTAGAGGGCATAGCTTACAGGTTGCTTAAGAATTTTACTTTCGAAGGATAGCCCTTCTACAACTTTTCCATGGCTAATATCCTGAGAGAAACTTGGGATTCCAAAACCTATGGCCAGCAGGAGTAAAAACAATATTCTTTTCATCACTATTTCTTTTTATTAATTCACTACGTTGGTAAACAGTGGGCAAGGTAACCAAAAAGCAGGCAATGATGAAACATTAGCCACAGGCAAGTTCCACAAAAGAGTGAACCCACTTAATTAATTAAGTTGCCCCATAGAAAATCAACATCAATTGTGTACATTAGTCGGTCAAATGATTTACCATGACGAAGCCTCTCTCGATACTTTTTGCCCTAATCATTTACCCTCTTTTTCTTTCGGCAGGAGGTAACGAAACAGACACCTTAAAGCTGATTAACCAGCTCCCAACAGCCGACCCTGCTCAAAAGGTGACGCTGATGTTACAAATTAGCTGGGCACAAAGAAACAGCAACACATCACGATCATATTACTGGGCCGACCAAGCCCTTCTGGCAGCCCAAAAGCAAAGCATAAGCGAGCTGACCGCTGAATGCTACTTCTCGCTTGGCTACCTAGAGTACATGAGCAACAATTTCGACCCCGCCCTAAATCATCTCCAAAAAGCACTTAAGCTTTACCAGCGGGTGGGGGTTAAGGCCAGCGAAGCAAAAGCCCTTAACCGAATAGGCAATGTTTACCAGCTAAAGGGGAGCTACCGTGATGCCCTTAGTGCATACAACCACTCGTTGATACTTGGCAATGAAATTGCCGACACCGTTGAAATTGCAAGAAGCTTAACCAATATTTCCAGCGTTTACAGATTGTTTGGAAGGTATACAGATGCGCTTGAGCTAAGCCTTCAGGCGCTCGACCTCTATGAAAAAACCAAGGATAATGAGGGTATCGCATGGACCGCCCTCAACATTGCCCGTCTGTTTCGTATTTCCAATGAGCCAGAAAAGGCCTTCGAATATTTGGATAAATCGTTGCGTGGCTACAAGAAGCTCAACAATGGCAAGGGTGACCTCAACGGCATTACGCTTTGCATGTCGGAGAAGGCTGCCATTAACCTCATGCTTGGAAAAATTGATGTAGCCTTTCAGCAGAACCTTCATGTTTACATAGCCAACGTGGCATCGGGTAATGAACATGGTGTAGCCATGGCAAAGGGTATAAATGGAATAATCCTCTACAAGCTGGGGCGCTATGCCAAGGCTGAACAAAACATTGCCCAGGCGCTGGAGATTAAACAAAGAATTGGCGATAGCCTCGATTTGGCCATGCTTTACCGATATCTTGGGCTGGTAAAACTTAAGCAGAAAAGAGCAAAGGAGGCAATCTCCTATTTCGATAAAGCCGATAAGATAGCCCTAAAGCAAAACCTGAAGCAAGATTTAAAGAACATCTACCTTGGACAAACCCTAGCCTACTCCATGGCAGGGAATTTAGATGAGGCCATTCGCAAGTACGTTGCCTTTTCGAGCCTCCGCGATAGCCTCAACCGTCAGCAGGTTACACAAATGGAGGAGAAGTACGCGCTTGAAAAGCAGATGAAGGACAAGGAGCTGCAGCAGCAACACCTCGATGCGGAGCAGCAATCCAGATTGGAGCGACAGAAAATTATCTCCATTGCCGTTGGAGTAGGACTTATTCTAGCGCTTGCCCTTGCTTTTCTGCTGCTAAAGCGAAATGAAGAAAAAAGGCGCAGCAACTTACTTCTTGAGCAGCAGAATCGGGAGATACTAAATCAGAAGGAGGAGATTGAGGCACAACACGAAATTACTACCCAGCAGCGGGACAAGATTGCAGGTCAACAGAAAGTAATTACCGACAGCATACGGTATGCCGGACGAATACAAACGGTGATGCTGCCCGACCAGCAGGCACTTTCCAGAGTATTTGCCGATCATTTTATTCTCTACCGACCCAAAGCGTTTGTTAGCGGTGACTTCTACTGGATTTCGGAGCAGGAGGACTATTGCCTCTTCTCGGCTGCCGACTGCACCGGGCACGGGGTACCGGGTGCTTTCATGAGCCTACTTGGTATCTCCTCTCTAAACGAGCTGGTAGCCCGCAACCAGCTAACCGATCCCTCTGCCATTCTCAACCTGATGCGTGATACCATTGTGGAGACGCTGCACCAAACGGGTTCGGCACACGACCCGCTCGACGGCATCGACATGGCGCTCTGCTCATACCATAAGAAGAGCCGCATGCTCTCCTTCTCCGGTGCCTACAACTCCATACTCATTGCCCGCAAAGCCGACGGCCCCATTCCGTTCGAAACCGCCAACCTAATTACCGAGTATGAAGGAGTAAACCTGTGGGAGCTTAAGGGGCAGAAGATGCCCATTGGTTTCCATCCCTTGATGGACAGGCCTTTTATGACAGCAACCACACAGATACTCCCCGGCGACAAAATTTACCTCATGAGCGACGGCTACGGGGATCAGATGGGAGGTCCAAAGGGGAATAAGTTTCTGCAGAACAACCTCAAAAAGTATATTGCTGAAATCCAGCAGCTACCCTTGGCAGTTCAAAATGAAAATCTCGACAACGCGCTCCAAACTTGGATGGGCCACAACAAGCAGGTGGACGACATTTTAATAATGGGGATTGTGCTGCCATAATGGGGGATATTGGAAGAAATTAGAGACGATCGATCATCCATGGCAGAGAACTGCCATCATGAATCAATCCACCCATGCCATTGAACCCCATAGCCCACGGTTGAAACCGTGGGTTCCCAAAACAGATAGGAATGCATAACCGTTTCAACGGTTTATCTATTAATAGCACGGACATGGTCAGCCTGACCGGCCTGTTTGACGGTTCCGCGCCAGCATCTCATTTTATGTCCGGGCTAGCGGGAGTTTTCTTGCCCAATATATCCTCAGGGTATTTAATCATGTAGCCGATAGCTATAAAACTTATAATTAACCCTGCAAGTAAAAAGCTCCAAGCCATACCTATGCTTTTCTTATATGGAATAATTACTTTATCTCCCTTTTCTATCTGGGCAATTTCATTTTTCCTATTGTCTGTATGCAACCATATAGTAATTACATCTCCTTTCGATAATGATTTGCCAATAATCTCTATGTGTGATTTAATTGTTGTCGTATAATCAATCTGATTATTTGTCAGTGTTATTGTTGTGGTCGGTGATGTATATACCGTATTTTTAAATTTATATTGAACATCCCTATTTTCAATTTTTTCAATTACTCCTTTTGACTGTGGAAATCTATTAATATCCCTAAGCAAATACTTTCCCCCATAATATGTAAAACATATTCCAATGGGCAATAGGAATAGTAATGCCCGCAAATACCTAGTTTTGTCAAAGAAACCCATAACTCAATTATTTAATTACGCCCGCGCACGCGCACATGGATGTTCAGCGCTATCGGGCGGTTTCGGGCTGGCGGTATTAATTACCTGTTGCAACCCGCGTAACTTTACCCGTTTTCGAATCTATATAAACAATACAGTAATAACTTGGAATTAAGGGAGAATCTTCACTTGTTATCTCCCGAATAAATGTAACAACATATACCGTATCATTTAATTCCACAAGGGTTTTTGTTCCCGCAGGTATTTCAAAACGTTTAATCACTTCTTCTTTTGCAATCGAAATAACTTTTTCATTACGCTGTGTATTTGTTAAACTTGACAGAGCATTCCTATGACAGGATACAAATACAAAAAACAGTAGTGCAAATATTATTCTCATATCTATTTAGGATTACTAAAGAGAAATTGTTCTTCTAATTGGCTCAAAATGAGAAAGACTTGCACCTGATCCTGTAGATGTCCTCATCCGTGAGCACCAACCCAGCCTAAAAGCAAATATAGCGAAAACACTGTTGCACTTTGGCAAAATAGCAGCTATGCAAACACCTCCTTAAGCACAGCAAGCGACTTAATGTTGCCAACCCCTTCGTGATGGTGCTGGTAGTAGTCCACCAGGCCATCGGCCAGTAGGTTGCGCAGGTCACGGTTTAGCTGCAGCTGGTCGATACCGGATAGCGATGTTTGAAACACCTGAAGCATCAGCCGGCTCAGCTGCTCGGGCAGCACAATGGGATGAGCCGGTAGCGTATCTTGAAACCGCCCATTTTTAATGTCGAAAAAGATGGCTGAAGAGTCATCGGCTGCAACTACGGGATAAAATCCCAAGTAGCGCGAAAGCTGCGCCATGAATACAAGGTGAAAGTTGGCAATGCCGTTCTCGGCCGCATCGAGCAGCTCCACCGAATTCCAGAGAAAATCGAAGAGTTCAGGGTTGGGCTCCTCCTCTCTCAGGGTTTTGTGCAGCACCTCGGCCAAGAAAACGGCAATGGCTCCCTTACGCAGGTCAGAGTTGGTATACAAGCCAGAAGAGGGCGAGGCTACCTCCTGAATTCGAAGCAGTGAACCTTTTCGGGGTAGAGAGGCAACAATGGTGAGCATCGACAGCGGCTGAAAAAGGGCCAGCTTACCCGGTCGCTTTCCTTTGCGCGCAGCACCATTCACCATAAAACTCTGACGACCCAGCCTGTCGGTATAGATGTGAACAATCAGGCTTGTTTCCCCATACCTCACTCCAGAAAGCACCAACCCTCGAAGTTTTTCAAATTCAGGCATCTGGTTTAATGAATGAAAAGCAGTTTGCTCGTCTTTGTTACCACACCGGTGGGGTCGGAACAAAAGATGAGGTAAACTCCCGTACTTACTCGCTGGCCATTAAGATTTTTTCCGTCCCACTGGATCTCGCCGCCCAACGAAACGCCCTCAAATATCAGATAGCCGTTGATGTCGGTAATTTTAACGGTGGAGTTTGCCATTAAACCAGCGATGGTTATTACGCCCCTAAAGTTATCGCGAACAGGATTTGGGAACGCGTAAATCTTTCCGAAATCGTCGCTACCAACTATTGCATTGCCGCGATAGCTAACAACTCCATGGTCGGTGATAAAAAAAACCTCCCCGGTCTGCTGATCAATGGTTATGTCCAAAATATTATTGGAAGGCAGGGGGCTGTTGGCAGTATTAAAGGCGAGTAACTGCGTTACCCCATCGGCCGATTGAAGAAATGCACCACTTCGGCTGGTTCCAAACCATTTTCGGTTTGCACCGTCTACTGCAATTGCCGACACGGCATCGCTTTGTAAAAGGTAGCCAGCTTGTCCGGCAATTTCAATGGGCACTTTAATTTGCTGGGCAGTTACTGTTTGACTAAAAACGACCGATGGGTTATAGATTACCTCCACACCCTCCTGGGTGCCCAGCCAGATTTTGCCATCACTATCCTCAGCCATCGATAGAATGTCGTTGGACAGGTTTACACCGTCGGAGTTAACCATTCCAAAGGAGGTAAATCGGTCATCGGCTGAGCTATAGGGATCGGAGCCTGGA
The DNA here is from genome assembly GCA_035530955.1 of Williamwhitmania sp. Lineage (GTDB taxonomy): Bacteria > Bacteroidota > Bacteroidia > Bacteroidales > Williamwhitmaniaceae > Williamwhitmania. Next base: position 6,311 of record DATKTT010000039.1, read on the forward strand.
TCGTACACGGCAAGTCCAAGTTTACTGTTTACTATCCATAGATATCCTGTCTCCGGCTGAAAGAGCATTTTACCAAACCTATCGGTGTTTAAATCGGTTGTTTTTGGAAAAGTAACCCAAGTGCCATCCGGCTTCAGAACGGACAGCATGTTACTTACGGCACGGCTGTTTACCCAAAGATTTCCTTTTGAATCGAAGCATAAACCACCATTCCGAACAAATGGACCAGGAGGTAGTATTGACTTAAGCGGGCTATTGGAATCGGTATAGGTAATCTGAAACTCCAAATCCTTAAAGTAGGAGAGTCCGCTACCCCAGCCGGTAACGTAGAGCTGCGATGGATTATTAGGATTAAACAGCGGTTGAACGGCATCATTTCCATTTCCGCCAATCGAAGACCACTGATTATCCTTGAAAATATTTACAACTAAGCTATTCCAGTCGCTCTCCGAAACATCGTTATAGCCACCCCGTGAAATGGCAAGAACACCTTGATTCCATGTTGCGCGAAACGACTCATTACTATATGGACCATTGGGCCGATATGTCTGAACATCTCCACTCCTATAGCGCACCAAGCCATTATTCATATCTGCAACCCACAGTTCGCTGCTACTTAGAAAGGCATAGCGCGGGGCAAAACTTCCAGTGCCGAAATCGTTCACCAGCTGTGTAGCACCATCCTTCTGCATCTCGACCCCTTTATCGCCAACGAGGCATAGGCCAAAGGGGCTCACAGAAAGAGAATAAATTTGTGTTTGTGCTGTTGTTATACCGATCCATCCACCAGCTTCTGTGTAGCTGTAGGCCTTATCGGGCAAGCCACTCTGACCCTTTTCAACGGCATACAAAACAGCGTCATTGGCACTAGTTGCTGAAAAAACATCACCCGCCCCAGGAATAGCCGCCCGCTGCCAATCACCATAGTAGTAAAGTTGGGGGTCATTCACCGAGGCAAACTTCAACCCGTCGGTTGTGGCGGCATAAATGGTATCTTGAAAAATGGTTGTTGCATACACAGCAATTGAACCACCATTGTCACCAATAAAGTATGTATCCTTAATTTCCGGCACGGAAGGATTGAGCAGCACAATGCCAAACCCTGTTGAGACAAATATCTTACCGTTGTACCAGCTAAAATTGTATATGGACTTATCGCCAGTTAGGTTTTTGTCCTTAATATCGGTTACGCTGGTTACCTGTCCATCGCGCACCAAGTCGATGCTGCCATCGGTGTAGCCAATGGCAATGGTGGCATTATTGGGTGATACGGCAAAGGCTGAAACGCCAAAAGAGGAGAGTCCATTTACACGAGAAAATTTTGCCAACTCCCCCGATATTGGATCGTAGCTGTAAAAGCCCTCCTCTGTAGGTACGTATATCTTTGAATCAGTAACGCAAAGCCCCTTAACATTCTTATAAGCAAATTGATCGCGCCACTCACCAGGAGCAACTTGGCCATGGGCAAAGGAGGTAACTATTATCAATAACAAGGAAAGGAAAGCGATACGTCGAACCATCAATTTTTTATAAAAAACGGATAATGGATTACAATGTTGTAGGCTCGTTGGCAACCGACTTCAGAAAGCTGGATAAGGCAGCCATTGCCCTTGCTCTGTGAGAAATGGAATTTTTTAGGTCGGTAGGCATTTCCGAGAAGGTTTGCAAATAACCATCTGGTATAAATACAGGGTCATAGCCAAAGCCACCCGCACCTCGACTTTCTAAAATTATTTTCCCATCAACAATTCCCTCAAAAAGATATTCCGTCCCATTTAAGATCAGGGCCATAACTGTTTTGAAACGAGCCTTCCGGTTCGAAACGCCCGCCATTTCCCGAAGCAACTTCTGCAGGTTATCTTGCGAACTTTTACCTGGTCCCGCATACCGGGCTGAGTAAACACCAGGGGCTCCGTCCAACGCCTCAACCTCCAGACCAGTATCATCGGCAAAGCAGGAAAGCCCAAACTTTGAGTAAACAAACCACGACTTTTGCGCAGCATTTCCTTCGATGGTATCTTTTGTCTCTGGAATATCGTCAAAAAAATTGAGTTGACTGAGGTCGATCAGGTCAAAATTATCTCCCAGCATCGACTGCACCTCCTGCAGCTTATGCCTATTTTGTGTTGCAAAAACTAATTTCATACGCAATTATCAGAGCGGGTTGATGCTCATCACCGGAATATGCCCTGCGTTGGCAATTATGAACTGCTCATGTGGCTCCACAATAAACTTATCTTCGTTATCCTTAGCCGTAGTCATAAGAACAATTAGGTCGGCTCTAATATTTACCGCCATATCCAATACCTCTTCAGCAAAATTCTTCACCCCAGGAGCTTCGTGTTCAAAGTAGATAGCGCCCCTTTCGTCTAGAAATTTTCGTGCAGAAGCCATGTTTAAGTCAATTTTTGCTCGCAACTCAGCCTCCTCAACTTTAGGCTTAATAAGATGAAAGCGGGAAACATAGTATGTGCAAAAATAGGTAATCCAACCATGCTTCTCCCTGTTCTGCTGTGTAAAGTCAACGGGGAATACGATGTCGTCGTACCGGCGATTGATGGGTGGCTCTTGAATGGTAATGAAGGGAACCTTCGATGATACAATAACTTTATGGGCTAAGCTTCCCGTAATTTCCTCCTTACCACGAATGCTATGAGAACCCATTATAACCATGTAAGCATCTATTTCTTGTGCAACAGCTGCAATATCAACAAAAATGCTTCCTGGACGAACAATAGTCAGCGGTTCTATGCCATATTTCTCTCTTGTTTTTCTGGACACCTCGCCCAACTTATCCTCCATTAAGTAGATTTCGGTTGGGCTGCTAACAATGTAGAGAAGGGTTATTGGATGGTTAACGACCTGTGCAACCCTAATCGCGTGCTGAAGTGCATAGTCAGCAACTTGTGAAAAATCGTATGGTACCAGTATGCTCTTCCCCGTATTGTCCATTTTTGCAAAAGTTAATTATGTTTATTTGGTACAAATTACCCAATTTATGCTAAATTTTCAAGGCTCCATAAATCTTAAAGGTTAATGCCGCAGTCTAATTTTTTTACAAACAAATATAGCAAAACCTAATTAAGTTTATCCTAAAGGAACCTTTTACCTTATTTCTTCCGTATTGGCAAGATCAGCTGTTCAAAAAACAATCTGAAAAACCAGGTTACAAGGTAAAAATTTTAATTTTCTCATTGTTATCAAGATGAAGTTTTTTAGAAGTAATAATTTGTTGCATTAATTAGGAATCACGTATATTAGACCCATTAAACCTTGGGTAAGTTAATGGTCCAAATTTCTTACAGCTAACATGCTCGACACTTTAGATATCATACTTATTGGAGCATTATTGGGTTGCACACTACTATTTATTCTCCTTTTCAGGAGAATGAGGAAGGATTTGGCCATAATTGAATTGAAATTTAGGCAAGAATCAGAAGAGTTAAAGCGTGAGCGTGAGCGGAACAACAATCTATTAAGTCGCGTTGTAAAGCCCGTTCCCCTTGAAAAGCAGATACCTACCGACAAACCAGAGACCCAAAAATTCAAGATGGTTACCGTACTCTTCGCCGATATCGAAGGATTTACCGGCATTGTGGATGTAATGAATCCTGAAAGCCTGATTGACGAGTTGGACCGTTTTTTTCTGAAATTTGATTCGGTGGTAGAGCACTACAACATCGAAAAGATTAAAACCATAGGCGATGCCTACATGTGTGCCGGGGGCATTCCTGTAAAAAACAGAACAAACCCTGTTGAGGTTATTCTGGCAGCCTTGCACATGAATGCCTTTATGAAGGATATGCAGGCACATAAAGGACAGGAAGTGTGGTCGCTTCGAATTGGAATTGATACTGGGCCAGTAATAGCGGGCACCATCGGCAGTTTAAAACCAGCCTACGATATTTGGGGAATGACGGTAAACATTGCCAGCAGGATGGAGTCATCGTCGGCTGCTGGTAAAATAAATATTACCGAGAATACCTACATGTTTGTCAAGGAGTATTTCAGCTGCACCTACAGGGGCCGAATGCCGGTGAAGAACAAGGGTGATATAAACATGTACTTTGTCGATGGCATTATCCCTCAACTAAGCGTTACCGAGAGGTGTTTTTTGCCAAACAAGGACTTCAACACACAGCTGCAGCTACTGAGGCTAGGTGATCTTGAAGAGTTTGTGCTGGATAAACTCGAAAAAGGCCTTCCAAAAAATCTTTACTACCATAATTTAAAGCACACTGTTGACGTTTATACAGAGGTGGAACTTATTGGCCGAGCCGAGGGGCTATCGGAGGAAGAGCTACTTCTCATCCGAACAGCGGCACTTCTGCACGATGCTGGGCATCTGATCGACTATCAATATCATGAAGAGATGGGGGTAAAGCTTGCCAAAGAAATTTTACCCCAATATCAGTACTCTCCGGATCAAATAGAGACAATCAGCAGCATAATCATGGCAACAAAAATGCCCCCTAATCCAAAAAATCTTCTGGAAATGATTATTTGCGATGCAGATTTAGATTATCTTGGCCGCACGGATTTTATCCCCGTCTCCAACAACTTATTTCGAGAGTTGCACGAGCATGGGAAAATTGATTCACTGGAGAAATGGAATAGATTGCAAGTTGGTTTCATTGAGCATCATCAATATTTTACGCAGACGGCACAGAAGTTACGAAACGTTAATAAAAACATACAGCTCGACAAAATTCGCAGCTTACTGGCCAATCCAGTATTGTAAAAAAAAAGGAATGGTATTGTAGATTCCATGAATTTTTCTACATTTATCGTTGATTTATCTGGCATAATATGCTATGGAAGAGAAACAAAAAATAATACTAGTTCCTTGGGACTTTTCTGCATCTGCTGAATTGGCATTCCAGCATGCTATTCAGCTTGCTCAAGCCGCCTCGAACGACATACTTCTCTTCCACATTGTTGCGCCTAACATTTTCGAGAGCAAGGTTGTTCGACAAAAAAAAGTCGACGTTGCCCGTCATCGTTTGAAAGAGGAGGCGGAACGACTTTTCGAAAAGTATGGAGTACGCCCAGACACATTGGGAGCAGCTGGAAACTTAAAAAAAGCTATAGTTGAAATTCTTGGCGGTGGTCTTATTAACTTAATTGTAGCTTATAAGACCTATACTATAAAACCTAAAAAAGCCATTGAATCCTCAAAGTTCCTGCGAGGCATTAAAAACGCCATAATTCCATTCCTTGTTGTTGAGGGGCCACCGAACCACTCCCACTACATTGAGATTGTAGTGCCACTCGACCATGACAGAAAGTACAAGGAAACTGTTCATTGGATAATCCACCTTTCCAAATACTACAAGTGTAACATCAACCTTATTAAGCCTTTTCTTACCGAAGAAACAAAGAAGCGGAATATGGCATCAAACATCTTCTTTACCAAAAAGATGCTAGATGGTAATAAAATTGTCTACGGTATAAAGACGGCCAAGAAGAACAAAAGTTTTACAGGGGAAATATACCGATTTGCCCAGAACATTGATGCAGATCTAATTCTCATCATGTCCGACAAGTACGATAAGTATGTTAGAGATAATGAAGCAGAGGAAGTAGACGCACATGTACCAATTATGTGTATCAACCCTCGAATTAGAAAATATCAAAGCTTTTCATAAACATCTCTGAAAAGTAGTGAAATAAAATGAGGCTGCCTTTTTAGACAGCCTCATTAATATTTAAGTCATTCAACAATTTACTTGATTACACCAAGTTTTTTGCCCACCTTAGTAAAGGCAGCAACACAGCGATCTAGCTGCTCCATCTCATGCGCGGCAGACACCTGAACGCGAATTCGCGCCTGTCCCTTTGGAACTACCGGGAAGTAAAAACCTATAACGTAAATCCCTTCTTTGAGCAATTCTGCTGCCATATCCTGCGATAGCTTAGCATCGTAGAGCATAACGGCAACAATTGCACTTTGAGTGGCCTTGCAGTCAAATCCTGCGCTGATCATTTTTTCGGCAAAGTAGGAGGTATTCCTAACCAACTTGTCGTGCAGTTCATGACCAGCCTCAAGCATTTTAAAAGTTTCGATGCTGGCACCCACAATGGATGGTGGTACAGAGTTGGAGAAGAGGTATGGGCGTGATCGCTGACGGAGCATGTCAATAATCTCTTTACGACCAGTGGTGAATCCACCACAACCACCACCGAATGCTTTTCCAAGAGTTCCTGTAATAATATCTACTTTCCCATGAAGATTGAACAGCTCGGTAACACCACGTCCAGTTTTACCAACCACGCCAGCGGAATGACTTTCATCCACCATAACCATGGCGTTATACTTTTCAGCTAGGGCATAGATCTTGTCGAGCGGACAAACGTTGCCATCCATGGAAAATACTCCATCGGTCACGATTAATCGGAAACGCTGAGCCTGAGCCAACTTAAGTTGCTCCTCCAACTCCTCCATGTTCGCGTTGGAATAGCGGTAGCGAACAGCCTTGCACAACCTCACACCATCGATGATGGATGCATGATTTAGCGCATCAGATATAATTGCATCCTCCTCACCTAAGAGAGGCTCAAATACACCACCATTAGCATCGAAGCAAGCAATGTAAAGAATGGTATCCTCCGTTCCAAAGTAGTCCGAGATGCGCTGCTCTAACTCCTTGTGCATATCCTGGGTGCCGCAAATAAACCGCACTGAGGACATGCCAAAACCGTGGCTGTCCATTGCCAGCTTGGCAGCGTTAACCAACCGAGGGTGATCCGATAACCCTAGATAGTTGTTGGCACAGAAGTTAAGCACATTCTGCCCAGTATTAACCTGTATCTGAGCATTTTGAGGAGATACGATTACCCTCTCCTTTTTATACAAACCAGCCTCTTCGATTTCGGTAAGCTGCTGCTGAAGATGT
>DATKTT010000040.1:0-10126 GCA_035530955.1 Williamwhitmania sp.
AATTGTTTTTCCAAAGAGACGAGAGTATCCAACGTCGAATGAAAATTCATTGGGGCTGAAGTTTTTTACCGTATTACCCACTCCGTCGGTGAAGGTGATGTCGCCAAAGGAGAAGTACCGGAGCGATGCCGAAACGGTTTGATCTGGGGCAAATCTATAGTAACCAGCTAGGTATGAAAGGTTGATATCGTTAATTAGAGTGCGTAACCAGGGTGTGTATGTAAAGCCAATAGCCATGTCGCTTTTGGCAAAGGCATATTTTGCAGGATTCCAGTATTGTGAGTTCACATCGGGTGAGGTGGCAACACCTGCATCTCCCATGGATCCTCCGCGGCTGTCGGGAGCAATGGTAAGAAATGGAACTGCAGTCTGAATGGAGTTGGTCGATCCTCCGCCAAGTTGATCCTTTGAAATTGTGCTGCTAGTTTGAGCAAAAAGACTAGTCGAAATTACAACGAAAGCCAGTATTAGCAAGTGTTTCCTGAACATCTTCATAGGTCTGAATTAAGGGTCAAATATAAGGATTTAGATTTAGGGTTCTATTTAAGAATTACAAGCTTTTCGAATTTTTCGGTAGTCGCCCCAGAGGTTGTTCTAACGCGGACCCTGTAAACGTAGGTACCCCTCCCTATATTGTCTCCAAAATCATCTTTCCCATCCCACATGATTGGGCCAACCCGAAGTGATCCAGCCTGAATGTTTGGCTCTTCAATGGTCTTTACCAGTTTACCCGATATGGTAAAAATTTGTATGAGCACGTCAAGAATGTCGTTAGGCCGGTTATGCTCAAAGTAGAATGCGGTAGATACAGTAAATGGATTAGGATAATTAAGCACGTGATCGAGGGTGAATTTCTCGTCGTTTACAACTTTAAATGCTAAGATCTTAATGGATGAGTTGTTGTAGGTGTCCCATACTTTAAAATTTAAGGTGTAGTCCCCTGGAGCAAGTTTCTCCATTGGATACTCAATTCGACCACTTTGGTAGCTGTCGGTGTTAGCAGTATAGTAATCGTTGAGCGTAATTTTTTCTGCAGTTGGCCCAGTGATATCGGCAATAATGTCGTGGCCGATACCATTGCCCGTGGTGTTAATGCCACTGCTGTCCGAAAGAACCGCAATAAGTTTGGGTTTGGAGTTAGTGATACCTCCATCCACAAAGTTTTCGTCGTTGAGGTATAGATTTACCGTTGGTCCTGTATTGTCAGTCAGTGGATTAGACGAAATGCCACCTACCAATACTTGGTCGTAGTATCCTGATCCAATTTGTCCGTTAGCCTTTGCCTGAAAATAAAATTTACCCTTTCCTATTTGATATACAATATCTTTGGGAACAATGAATTCCAATTTGAATGTGTTGTTCTTAAGGCTTGCTTTGCCTTGGAAGAGCATGCTGTTTCGAGTCGTATATACAAAAGGTGTCCCATTATCGTTGGCAAGGGTTGTAACTTGCTTCTCCTTATCGAAGAGGGTTATGGTCACTGCACTAGAACTGGTGTCCAGCAATGTTCTGGAACGGGTAGCGTTAGTTGAGCCTTCAATTGTAACTTTGGATAGAGCCTTAACAGTATCCTGAAGCGTGAGTGCAATGGCTTTCCCGTTGAGTTTTTCTGGGGTCACCGAAAATGTTGGGTAGGAGAGCATAAGGGCTGGGTCGCCAAGGAGTGAGAAATTTAGCTTATTGGTTCCAGTGCCTGTTAAATTTTTTGTAATTTTTACTAGGTCTCCAAGTCTATCGTACTCCCCTTGACTATTTTTCTCAAATACGGTATGAAAAAAATTGTTATTAAGATCGGTGTTGGAGTTCTCGTATACTAACCTGGTTGTGGAGAGGAGAGCAACTCCGCCACCATCCGGGTTTTCCAAAATATACTCACCAGCAGAGGTCCTATGGTAGTCGTCGTAGCGGCTAAATTCACAGGTAGCTGTAATAAAAAGTGGCAGCTTAGTGCTGTTGGTCCACGACATGATGTCGGAAATGGAGACAACTCTCTCCTGAGCGAGATATTGCTCGTTTCCATGTCCAGTATAGTTCATAATAAATACGCCCTTGTTCACTCTGCGGTTGATGGCGGTTGTAACATCAGGATATCTTGCGCCCGAAGGAGAGTTCACCTGTTGATAAGCATCGAGATATATCTTTTCAACCATATAGTCGGGGTAGGTTGATTCCACAAAGTTTGCAATTTGGTCAGCATCAATCATAAATATATTGTTCTCCTCGTCATCGGCAATAAAGGTTATCTGGTTTTGCCAATCTCCCGGAACTGTTGCTGAAGTATATGTGTAAACCTTGTCGACCATTGTTTCGGCCTCAGTGCTGTTGCCGGCAGGGAAACGGCCAATACCAATGTCGAGTAACCCTGTTGATGGCACTTCCCCATTGTCGAGCAAGCCATAATAGTCATCGCTTACGTAGGAGCTCAATGGATCCAGTGAGTTATCGGACTGGTAGGTTAAAATATTGGGGCCATCGGGCGGTAGATTTCTATTTTTAAAGGTGCCATCTCCAAAAAGGAGCAGATACCTGAGTTCTGTTGCTGCGGTTGATGGTAATTCTTTGAGGTATTTCATATAATTTCTGATGGCCGCAACATCCGGCTTTCCACCTGAAAATTCATTGTAAATTTGCTGTGGCTCAACTACTAGAACGCTCAACCCATCCCTTGTTCTATGAAGATCGGCAAGCTTTTCGGCCTCAGAAAGGAATTGTGGTGATGAGATAATTATAAGGTTTGCAGAGCCGGTTCCGATAAGGTTTTGATTTTCAACTTTTCCTACTATCGTTGGCTTTTCAAGGTTGGCAACGTTGAATGCAACAAAATCGTTGAGCACAGCGGTACTGCTAATTCCGTGGAGTTGGCCTCCGGTAAAGGAAGTCGATACTTGTTCAATGTCGTCGGGGGAGTTAATTTTCCACAAGAGTGTGGACGACTCTGCTCCACTTATGGAAAAATCGGTGATGTTTGGGCTGCCAACAACATTTGGATCTCGAAAAAGCAGAAAAGGGGCGGTTAGATTCAACTTTCTTCGTGCATTCACTTCGAGAAAATCGAGCCATCCTGACGAAGAGGGCGTTGGGCGAGAGTAGGAAACGGTAATAGTTAAGGGAGAGGTGGTGGCATTGAAACTTCCTGTATTATCGATAATGTTGGCCACTGTTGCCGTTTCGTTGCCGGTATTCACCTCACTGTGGTAATTTACAATAAATGTGTTACCATTAGCTATGGCTTTAAAGTTGCTTGCGGAGGCTGAACGTGCAGCCGTTCGTAATCTTACCTTTAGAGGTGAGTTTATATCGATATCTGGGAAACTGAAAGAAAAATCTCTGCTGCTGTATATGTCAAAACCTTCTCCAAACCATGTTCTTCCTGAATTTATTAGGTTGGTGTCTTCAACTTCGTGGTAGGCGTAGTCAGCAAATGATGTTGTTGAAATGTTTGCAACTCCCGGATTAATGGCGTTAATTACCTGTGATGCAATTCCCTTTGAGTCGGTGAGGTAGTAGTAAGTATAGTCGGAATAGTCGTGCAGCTGGTGTGAAAATAGTTGTGTGGTTGAGTTATAGGTCCAAGTCACCGGGCCCTCAACATAGAAAACTAAATAGTCACCACTATTAAAAACGTTGTCGGTCCCGTTGGCAAAGTAAACTGGTATTTGCTTCAGGTCAACAGGATAGTTGGCAGTAGGTGCTTTTGTTAGCATTTCTGCCTGGGACCCCCACAGGCTAACTTGGGATGGGTTCGAAAACCCCATTGCTTGCAAATCATCGTATGAAAGCCGAAAAACGCCGGTGGTGGGCACCTTTATCATTTGCCAATTTCCATCGGCAAGCACCGACTGGCTCGAACGTGAGGTCGGCCTCTGGCTACTTGCACTGGCAACCGGAATAATACTTACCGAAATACTGCACGATAAAAGTTTCTCAATGCTTCCACCTTTTCTCCTTAATGGCACAATGCTGACACAAAGTTTGCTCTTCCCATCTTCTATTGCGATATAGCCTGCTGCTTCAAAGTCGGAAGATAGTTTTTGAGAAGCACCAAAGTATTCAGCATAGTTATTTCCAGAAGTTACGCTGGCATTCTTTATTTCAACGGTAACTTTTCCAGATAATTTTCCAAAAGGAGATGGTGATAAATAAAACAAGTGGGGAATAGAGTCGTTATATGGGAAATACATACCTTCGAATCGCGGAATCTTTGAGGGTGGATTCGAAATAGTTTTGTCGTTTTGAGAATTTTGAGCAATTTCGTCGAACCATCTAACTTGAATAGGAATTTCCGTATAAGTTGATTGGGCAAAGCATGGTTTAACGATCGAAAAAAACAATATAATTGCTGTAATTAAGTACCTCATGGGAATAATTTTATGCAAATAAACAAAATCTTGGTATTTTAGCATACAACTTTACCTCATGAACAAACGCTTACTTTCCTATATTTATTATTGATGAAAGGCATAATGCATTCTATTTGGATATTGTTGATCGTTAGTTTTCTGATGCTTAGCAATGTGAGCATGGGGCAGGACTTTACCTTTGACCAGTTCTATGCAAATAGGATGCGCTTCAACCCTGCTTACGCAGGTTCGGAGTTCTACAACCACGTTAGTGCCGTAACGCAGTATCAATATCCAGGATTAGGAAACCCTTACATTACCTATGGCGTGTCCTTCGACACCTATAGAGAGAGCATTCGAAGTGGGTTTGGATTAATGATTACCCGCGACGATCAAGGTGGCGGCTACCTTAGCCGTAACTATGCTGAATTTGCTTATTCGTATCAATTTAAAGTGTCGCATGCAGTAGTTATTCGACCTGCATTACAGCTGGGGGTAGGGTATTATCAGATTGATCCCCGCGGCTTGCACTTCCCTGATATGTATGACAATATGGGAGGTATCGCAAACTCCAATGATTATGTGGCTCAAACTAGCATACTCTATGATTTTGCTTTGGGAGCGATAATGTCCTATCACCGTTTTTTTGCCGGAGTTGCCGTTCATCATATGCTCGAACCGGTTGAGTTTAGTACAGAGGTTGGTGGGTTTGTCCTCCCTCGAAAAATAACTATTCATGCCGGTAGTGAAATACCGATTGAGAGTGGGAGTCGATTTCGATACCGAAAAAAGTATGGGCATTCCCGCATTGGTCGTGTCTCTGCTTATCCTACTGTAGTTATCGAGATACAGGATGGCCAAACTCGCGCCCAGCTTGGGGGGCTTTTAGCCATGGAGTCTGCTTATGTGGGCGGTTACTTTCGAAAAACATTTCCCAACGGTGATTTTCGTACCACATTTATTTTTGGAATTTATTCAGATAGCTATAATTTTGGTTACAGCTTCGATTTAGGCTCTCTAAATGGGAAGATATTTGGCTTTAATTCTAGCATTCACGAGGTAACCTTAACCTTGAAAATGGAGTATAAAAAGCATAAAAGAAAATTTTGGTGGCAGCGTAAAGCAATATTTGGACCAGAATTTTAGTTATTGTTGAAAAATAATTGCTAATAAATTCCTTGCTGCTTGTTATTATTTTTTAAATTTGAGCGGTGTTGTAAGATTAACCTCCAAGCATCTAAAATTGTTACCTATGAAATTCAGGTTTAGTTTTCTACCTCTTTTTGCCGGTTCTATGTTAATGATTTCCGGCTGTGGAATCCTCGGTGGTGGGGGCAGTAGCGAAACATCTCCTACTACTGGTTGGCGATACAATAGCTACGATAATGGTGGATTTGAAGTTAAAACTAACTACCAACAAGAGGCTGGCCCTGGCCTTGTTTTTATTGAGGGAGGTACCTTTACCATGGGAAGGGTAGAGCAAGACGTAATGTACGATTGGAATAATATGCCACGTCGGGTTACTGTTGCCTCTTTTTATATGGACCAGACTGAAGTTAGGAATGTGGACTATAGGGAATATCTCCATTGGATTCGTCGTGTGCTGGTTTCCTATCCTCAGGTATATCGCAATGCTTTGCCCGATACGCTTTGCTGGAGAACCAAAATGGGATTCAACGACCCTTATGTTGAAACCTATTTCCGTCACCCTGCATATAATGAATACCCAGTTGTTGGTGTTAACTGGTTGCAAGCGGAAGATTATTGCAAATGGCGTACTGACCGTGTGAATGAGCAACTCCTAGTGGATGCTGGAATTCTTGAGTTTTCGCTCGACCAGAAGGATGCCGACAACTTTAATACAGAGGCTTACCTTGCTGGCTTATACGTTGGTACCGTTAAGCGAAACTTACCCAGTCTTGACCCCAATGCTAAGGAGGGTCGTCCAGTAACTTTTGAGGATGGAATTCTTCTTCCAAGATACCGCCTCCCAACCGAGGCAGAGTGGGAATATGCTGCACTTGGTTTGATCGGCAACACTTACGAAGAACGAATTACCGACAGGAAACTATATCCTTGGAATGGCCATAACGTTAGAAATTCGGACGTGAAGTATCGCGGTCAAATGATGGCTAACTTCCGCAGAGGTCGTGGTGACTATATGGGAACCGCTGGTTCTTTGAACGATAACGCTTCCATTCCAGCTCCTGTTAAATCTTACTGGCCAAATGATTTTAATCTCTACAACATGGCTGGTAACGTTAATGAATGGGTACTCGATGTATACCGTCCGCTATCGTTTCAGGATGTTGACGAATTCCGTCCTTTCAGAGGAAACGTTTTTACTGAGGTTAAGCGTGATGAGGAGGGCCGAATTGTGGAGAAAGATAGCATAGGACGCTTGATTTATCAAAATGTTAAACCAGAAGAAGTTGCAGGTAGAACTAACTATAACAAGGCAGATTATCGCAACTATCTTGATGGAGATTTGGCTTCAAGCATCGACTATGAGAGCATAAACGATATGACTCAACCGGCAGATTCTGGGTCATCTAGAATGTATTATCAAGGTGTTACAAGGTCAAAAAATAAACCTAACGAAGGCATGGCTTCTCTGATTAATGACCATGTTCGAGTTTATAAAGGTGGTTCATGGAAAGACAGAGCTTACTGGTTGATTCCCGGTACTCGTCGTTACCTGAATGAGAAGTCATCTACTGACGACCTCGGTTTCCGTTGTGCAATGGAGAATGTGGGTAGCCCGTCAGGTCAAGGAGGTAAACATAGAAAATAGAGCCTGAATAGGTTGAAAGATAAAATAGACCCCATTTGTAATGGGGTCTTTTACTTTGGGAACATGGAGAATATTGAAATAATATACAGCGTTATAGCAAAAGGAGGTAAAGCTGTTATCGATAGTCGATTGGTTCAAGAAGGCGATGTTTTTTTTGCTCTGAAAGGTGAAACCGTTGATGGAAATCTCTTTGCCAAGGAGGCACTTGCAAAGGGAGCAGCCATTGCAGTTATTGACGATCCTTCACGGGCAACAGAAGGTGCAGTACTAGTTCTCGATTCACTCAAATGCCTTCAGCGAGTTGCTCAGTATCATCGTAAGCAGCTAGGTATACCAGTATTAGCAATTACTGGGAGCAATGGGAAAACAACAACCAAGGAGTTGCTGAGCACTGTGCTGAGTAAGAAATTCTTAGTTACTTTTACAAAGGGAAATCTAAATAACCATATTGGTGTACCGCTCACTATTCTTTCCTTTGACCGCAATACTGAGTTTGGCGTTGTAGAAATGGGGGCCAACCATAAACGTGAAATCGGTGAGCTAGCAGAGATTGCCGAGCCCGATTTCGGCATTATTACCAATATTGGAAAAGCTCATTTGGAAGGTTTTGGTTCGGTTGATGGGATTATGGAAGGGAAAGGTGAACTTTACGACTTTTTAAGTGGGCACGGCGGGCTTGCCTTTTACAATGCTGATAGCCTTCTTTTATCCAAAATGGTTAGTAACCGTCCAAAAATGAGAACTTTGCCATATTCAAAGGAAGTCTTAGGTGCAACTGTGTTGGATTCAACCGCAGGATCACCGTATCTTTGTGTTGAGGTTGAGGGCCTTGGATGTGTGAACACGCATCTCTTTGGAGATTATAATTTGGAGAATATACTTGCCGCCGCTTCAGTAGGACGCTACTTTGGCATTGCCGACAACATGATTAGGGAGGCGATTGAGAGTTTTGTACCGAGCAATAATCGGTCACAAATTGCCAAAACAGCTCACAACGTGGTATTGCTCGATTGCTATAATGCAAATCCTTCAAGTATGCGTTCTGCACTTGCTGGTGTAGCGCAAGTCGATCATCCGAGCAAGGTCGCCATTTTGGGCGATATGCTTGAATTGGGTACATTTTCTTTGGCAGAACATAAGGAGATGGTTGAACTTGTTCAAAAATGTGGGTTTAAAAGGATTCTCCTTGTGGGACCGATGTTTACACAAGCTTCTGAAGGTATTTCCCTACTAAGTTTTAGTAGCTACAAGGAGTTGGCGAAACATTTAGAGGAGATACCTGTTATTAACTCTTTTGTATTGGTAAAAGGTTCCAGAGGAATTCAACTTGAACGTATATTTGATAAACTTTAAAATATTGTAATGGAACACGGTAATAGAACGATGGATCCCCTGGTGGGTAAGTTGATGGGTTTGCGATACAAGTCTCACCCATGGCATGGAATAAGTTTGGGGAAGACTGCTCCTAATGTTGTTGCCGCTTTCATTGAGATGGTGCCAACCGATACGGTTAAGTATGAGGTCGATAAGGTTACAGGTTATTTAAGGATTGATAGACCTCAAAAATACTCCAACGTAATTCCTGCCCTATATGGATTTTTGCCACAAACATACTGTGGTGATTCTGTAGCCCAACTTAGCCGGGAACGTTTAAACAATGAAAATATAAACGGCGATGGCGATCCTCTTGATGTTTGCATTCTCACCGAGAAAGTAATCACTCACGGCGATATAATCGTAGATGCAAAACCTATTGGTGGTTTTCGTATGATTGATGGTGATGAAGCAGACGATAAGATAATTGCAGTTCTTAACAATGATGCAGTTTACGGTAGCTACACCGATATCGAGGATGTTCCAACATTGGTTATCGATAGGTTACGCCATTATTTCCTTACTTACAAGGATCTGCCAGGCGAAAAGCGCAATTGTGAAATCACCCATGTTTATGGAATTGAGGAGGCTCACGAAGTAATTCGAAGGGCAATGGAGGACTATACTAAGCGGTTCAGCAACTTGGAATCGATGCTCTACCTCTAGAGTTGTCGTCTCTGCGAATAACTAAAATGGGCAACATTCTGAAATGCTGCCCATTTTGTTTTGGAGTATACACACCTTTTAAGCGAGAACCCTAGATATAAAGGTAGCGTTTAATTTTTTGTGTAGGTGTTTTTTCAAATGGCTCAGATTGAATCACAACAACTGAAAGCCGTGAGGAACGATTTACCTGATTGTTGACGTAGGCCTGAAGTTCAGCAAGCACTTCATCAATTTTCCGCTCCATTTCCTGCTGGAAATTTGCTGCAGCTATCTTCATTTCCTGATATTTATGCTCAAGTTCCAGCTGATTTAGATTAACCTTGGCAATCAACTTTCCCTTCATTTCATAAACAAGCGAATCCATTACCAGCTGATGTCGGTTAAGGATGGCTTCAATATCTTCTGGGTAGATGTTTTCTCCATTGGAACCAAGAATTATATTTTTTAATCTACCACAAATATATAAGTAGCCATTGGGCTGCAACTTTCCAAGGTCACCGGTTTTCAGCCAACCGTCAGGGGAAATCAGCTCATTGGTAAGCTCAGGTAATTTGTAGTAGCCCTTCATAATATTTCTTCCTCTTGCCCATATCTCCCCAATGCCAGTTTTGGGATCGGGATTGCTGATTTTAATCTCTTGGTTTTGGACGACTTTTCCGGTAGAAAATAACTTTGTTTCGCGAGGTGGTGAGCCGGCTATTAGTGGTGCCGCTTCAGTCATGCCGTAGCCAATGGAGTAGGGGAATTTGGCTTCCTTTAAAAATTGTTCAGTTTTGCCGTCAAGTTTAGCTCCTCCAACGCCAAAGAATCGAATTCTACCGCCAAATTTTTGTTTCAACTCTTTGCCTGCCAAACGGTGCATTAGTTTTCGTCCAAGTATTGTGCTGTAGAGTGTCCGCTTCAAACGGCTATCGGTAAGCTTTGGCTTAATACCATTCTTAAAAATCTTCTC
>DATKTT010000041.1:0-3222 GCA_035530955.1 Williamwhitmania sp.
ACCGATGCTAACGGAAAGAAGCGGAGCTTGGCAGATTTTAAGGGGAAGTACATCTACCTGAATTTTGCTACCTCAGCCAGCTACACGTGCCTTGAGGAGTTTAAGGGTATGAATAAGATTTACCAGAAGTATGGAAAGTATTTGGAGGTGGTTTCCGTAATGGTAGACGAAAGCATGGACGACGTGAAAAGCTTTTTGGAGCAAACGGGATATCGGTGGACCTTTCTCGACTACAAGGACCATCCAACGATCATCAAGGATTTCGATGTGAGGGCTTACCCAACCTATTTCCTCATTGGTCCCGATGGCAAAATGTTGCTCTCCCCTGCACCCGGACCCACCGAAAATTTTGACTTGAAATTCTTTGATATCCTTAAGGAAGCTGGTAAGTTATAGCATGGCAGCCATACCCCGCTGAATAACACCTACTAAGGATTCATATGTGTTTGCAAGGTATTGGTCAACAGCATCGGGCTTAACCCATTTAACTTCTTGAATGTCCTCCTCTAGCTGGGGCTGGGGATGTTCATTGCCTGAAAACTGCATTAAGAACCAGTTGGTCTTTTTCATGGACGGAATACCATTAAGCTTATAGGTGTGGTAGGTTTCGCCCAACGGTGCTTTGATGGTAATGTTTTGAATACCGCACTCCTCCTGAACTTCACGTATTGCTGTTTCGCTTGGTATTTCACCCTTCTCGGCTTTCCCCTTAGGAAGATCCCACTTTCCGTGGCGGTATATGAGTAGAAATTCACCCTTTTCGTTGGTGACAAATCCTCCCGCTGCCGCAATCGACATGAAATGAAAGCTGAAAAACTTGAAGGTTTCTGCAGCATCCTCCGATACAATTATTGCCCGATGAATGTCGTTGGTGCTATAAAAATACTTTAGAATTCTCGAAAGTTCAGCGGAATGGGTAAGGTGGTAGTAAAAACCATCTTCCATCGTGGATGGATTATACCCTTTGCCAACAAACTCAATATATCTATGGTTGAAAAAAACTTTATACATTTGCCCTATGAAAAGAGTTGAAAAGGATATTGCCCGCGATCTTTTGCAAATTAATGCAATTAAATTAAACCTTGCAAGCCCCTTTATTTGGGCCTCCGGCTGGAATTCTCCAATCTACTGTGACAATAGAAAAACACTTGCCTATCCGAAGGTTAGAGATGCTATTCGGGACCATTTTTGCGAGATAATTCGTGAGCAGTTCCCCAATGTTGATGCCATAGCTGGTGTGGCTACCGGAGCCATTGCCCATGGTGTTTTGGTTGCAGAGAAGCTCAATCTTCCCTTTTCCTACGTCCGTTCGGCACCAAAATCGCATGGACTAACCAACCTTATTGAAGGGGAAGTGAAGGTTGGACAAAAGGTTGTGGTGGTGGAGGATTTGATTTCTACTGGAGCCAGCAGCCTTGCTGCAGTGGAAGCACTGAGGAACGCCGGTTGTGAGGTGCTAGGTATGGTCGCCATTTTCACCTATGGCTTTCCTCAATCGCAGCAGGCATTTCTGGCAGCTAACTGCTCGCTAATAACGCTCAGCAGCTACAATTCTCTCATTGAGGAGGCGCTGGAAATGGGCTACATAGAGAAGGCGAGCATGACGCCACTGGCAGAATGGCGCAACAACCCTGAAATCTGGAAAAAATAGTTTATCAATGGATAAGTTCGAAAGCAAAGTTGTTACCTTGAATCGTAACGACGAGGATATTTACAACTTCATTTCAAAGTTTAGCAATTTCACTCCATTTATCCCTACCGACAAGGTGGAGGGGTGGAGTGCTACCGAAGACACCTGCAAGCTAAAGGTGCAGGGGATTGAAACTGGCCTCAAAATTATTGAGCGTACGCCATTCCATACCATCAAAATTACGGGCGACGGTGCTCCGCTTGAGTTTTTCCTGTGGGTTCAGCTAAAGCAAGTGGCCGAGAATGATACAACGATGAAGCTCACCATTAATGCGGAGCTCAACTTTATGATGAAGGCTCTGCTTAAGAACAAACTCTCAGAGGGGCTCGATGCTATGGCTGACCAAATTGCAATGGTTGTCAATAGAATGTAGCGGGGTGTAAGTCCAAGGGCTATAGCACGTAGCTAACCTCTTTAAAGGCATAGGCGGCTTGATCACCGTTGACCACCTCGAGTATAAGTTCACCGCTTCTTTTAACGTCTGCTATTTTGGCAGTAAATCGCCCCTTGTCCGTTTCGAAGGTGTGATAACCCTCTTTTCTGAATAGGCTGTAGCGGTACTCCTCGTGCAGGCTCGCAATCTTGTGTTCGTCAAGCATTGCATAACGCGAAAAGAGATGCTGAATTGTAACCTCGAGCAACTCCTCCAGATCGAATTCTTTGTCGCTCTCTAAGGCGAGCGAAGTTGGATTTGGCAGGTTGGCAGGGAAAATTCGCTGGTTTATATTTATTCCTATGCCGATCACGGAGGTGTTTATAACGGCGCCCATAATGGAGTGTTCAAGGAGAAGGCCACCGACCTTCTTGGCACCAAGGTAGATGTCGTTTGGCCACTTAATGGTCAGTTCTTTAGCATCTATTAGGCTTGAAATAGCATCCAGCACGCCAAGAGCAGTTGCCTCCGAGAGCGAAAATTGTTGATTTACAGCCAGCTGTTCAGGGAAAAAGACCAAGCTAAAGGTGAGGTTTTGTCCGGGTTCAACCTCCCACCTATTCTCTCGTTGCCCTCTTCCACCAAATTGGTTGAGGGTCCAGATTACCGTGTCGGACTCAATGCTGTGTTCAGCTAGCATTTTCTGGGCCAATAGGTTGGTTGAATCTATTCTTGGAAACTTCAGAATTTTAATTTCCTGACTCATTTGGTGGTCGATTAAAAGTACAAAGGTAGCTAAGAGTAACTGCATTGTCATGGTGGTTTGTATTAAACGATTTAGAACGTGCCAAAAAGGCAAGGTTTTGCAGAAAAAGGTTACCTTTGCCATGGTCTAAGTAAAAATTTGATAAGAAGTTAGAGGATGAAGCAGAGTGTTGATACAGAAGAACTTTTAGCAAGAATTGTTGAAGGAATTCAGGAAAAGAAGGGTAAGAGAATTGTTACTCTTGATTTACGAAAGCTCGATAATGCCATTTGCTCATACTATGTAATATGCAACGCCGATTCTGGCACGCAAGTTGAAGCAATAGCCAACTCAGTGGACGAGGTTGTGCGGGAAAAATGTGGAGAAAAACCATGGAGAACAGACGGATTCACC
>DATKTT010000042.1:0-13311 GCA_035530955.1 Williamwhitmania sp.
GCTTCAAAATTAACAAACATAATGCTTCGGCTATAACTACCGAAGTTTTTTTTCGAAAAAACAGCTTTATCCATGCTTATAGTATTCGAAGGACTCGACGGTGCAGGCAAATCGACTCAGGTTAATTTGCTCAAAGAATACCTTCACGCCAAAGGAATAGAGTGTGAGTTTATGCACTTCCCCTGCACCGACTCCCCCCTTTTTGGTGAGCTCATTGCACGCTTTCTTCGTGGCGATTTGGGTAATCTGGAGACCGTGAACCCCTACCTCATAGCGTTGATTTATGCCGGCGACCGGCACAATGCCGCCGAAACCATTCGTGGATGGCTCAATGAGGGGAAAGCAGTAATCCTCGACCGCTACGTTTACTCCAACATTGCATTTCAGTGTGCTAAGCTGGAATCCAAAGAGGAGCGCGAAAAGCTCCGCAGCTGGATTTTCGATATGGAATTTGGCTACTTCAACATTCCAAAGGCCGACGTAAACCTGTTTCTTGATGTTCCCCTCAGCTTTACGGAAAAAAAGTTGACCGAGCAGCGCAGCGGCCCCGACCGCGACTACCTCATGGGAAAGGCAGACATTCACGAGGCTAGCATTTCCTTTCAGGAGAAGGTGCGCGAGGAATACCTCGACATGTGCAGGCTAGGGATGAATATCGACCTAGTTAGCTGCGCCAACGCGGAGGGAACCATTGATACACCGGAAAACATTTTTGGCCGAATTACCAAAGAGATGGAACGGCATGGCATAGCTTAAGCGCGAGTATTGCTTGAAAAATGTCACAACTAGAATACTACCAACCAACACCGCAGCGTTTGCTGCAAAAGAAATTGAAAGCAATAGCACCATGAAAAAGATTACAAGCATTGCGCTTCGAGTGGCAACTCTCCTTATTGCTGCTCTATTTATTTTTTCCGGTTTTGTAAAGGGCATCGATCCGCTGGGAACCACCTACAAGCTGGTGGACTACTTCGAGGCATTTCACCTCACGTTTCTTAGCCCCATAGCCACCCCCCTATCCATTTTGCTTTCGTCGGCAGAGATGCTCATTGGCCTTGCGCTACTATTTAAGGTAAGAATGAGGCTGGCCGCTTGGGCTGCCTTTATTTTTATGGCATTCTTCACTGTGCTCACCTTTATTCTGGCACTCTACAATCCGGTATCGGACTGCGGCTGCTTTGGCGACGCCCTTATCCTTACCAACTGGGAAACATTCTTCAAGAATCTGATATTCCTACCCATAACCTATCTCATTTTCTGGCAGCGAAATGCCATTAAGGAACGATTCAAAAGAGCAATAAACAGTTGGCTTACCGTAGGAATACTGGCACTCGCTGCCATCATGGTTTCCATCATCTCCTTGGCCTACCTCCCACCCATCGATTTTCGACCATTTAGGGTAGGCGTTAACCTAAAGGAGGCCATGGAGACTCCACAAGGTGCCCTAAAGGATATTTACAAAACCACCTTGGTTTATGAGAAGAATGGCGTGAAAAAAACCTTCGACGAATCCAACTACCCATGGAAGGATACTACCTGGAAGTTTGTGAATAGCAAGTCGGTTTTGGTTAAGAAGGGCTATACCCCACCCATTATCAGTTTTTCGCTGCTTGATGAGAATGGCACCGATATTTCCGATCTTGTTGTTAACGAAACAGGCTACACCTTTCTGCTGGTTGCTCCCAAGCTGGAGAGTGCCAACCTTAGCCGAATAAAGTATTTACGCTACCTCGACGGATACTGCCTCGCTAACGGCCACAAATTTCTTGTAACCACCTCATCCGATTGGGACAAGATTAAGAACTTTGAGGAGCTTATGGAGCTACCCGTTACCGTTACCCAGGGCGACGAGGTGCTGCTAAAAACCATTGTGAGGTCAAATCCGGGATTGCTGCTGATATACAACGGAACCATTATTGGTAAATGGAGCTGGCGAACCATGCCTGTATTCAACTCATCCAACCAAAACTTCCTCGCCTTCTGCCTAAGACAAAACCAATCGATGCTGGCACGGAGAATGGTGGTAAGCCTTATTCTGCTTTTAGCACTGGGTTACATGTTCACACTTTATCTGAAGAAGAAAAAGAAAAAAAAGAAGTAAATCGGAAGTTATTCGGAAGTTATTCGGAAGTTAAATAATTAGAACAATTGTAGAGACGCACCACCATGCGTCTCTACTGCATTAACAACGAATATCGTCCACCATAATGACCAAAATTGCTAAATGGCGTATTCAACATAAAGGCATGTTAGCCGAGCCAATGGACTACAACCAAGAAATTAGGTATTGATCGTACTCCGCTCCTATTCTTACCTCGCTATTAAGATCAACCCTTACTCCCGACATACCCGTTTTCCGAATAAGGGCATCGAGCAAACCAATCTGAAGAACCGCATTAAAGTTCTGGGTCTTTCGCATGAGGATGGATTTGTCGGTATGGGTTAATATTTCCCAACCACGCTTTTTAGGATCCTGAACGCCCTGCTGAGCAGTAATAATAAGAGCATTCATAGTATCAATGGGTGTAGGCTTTCCAACGATCAACTTTTTGGTGAGCATCATTTCATAGGTAGATTCCCCAATATTTCGCCCAATTCTAATAAGGTTGAATTTTCCCAGCTTGTTCTCAATCCAGTCACACATATCAATGTAGACCTGTAGAGGAATTTTATTGGTGGGCTTGGTAAAATCATAACCGTTGACAAGGTTAAACAGCTCCACATAATCCTGCCTTTTGTCCTGATAATTTTTTAAAACGTCGTTAATGACGGCGGCCATTACTGTTACGTTCTCGGTTGATTTGTCCATGATCGAAAGAATTAGAAATTGGTTTACTTGCTGAATGGTTCAATATCAAGGACAGCGAATGTACGTTTTTTTCTAAATCAAAACACCTTCTTTACTATTTTTGTTGAGCCACACTTCTTTTACATTGGACAAACTAATTCAAAACATGTTCCCACTGGTCAAAAAAGGAGCGAAAAAACTTAACAAACTCATTTTCGCAAACTATATTGCAGTCGTTTTAATATTATATTGATATCACTTCGACTAACCGTAAACTAAAAAACATACAGATGAAAAGTGAAAAAACAATTAAGCCAACCCCTGGATGGGTGGGCGTTACCGTGGTTCTACTCTGCCTTGGACTAGCCATTAGTGGACTTGTTATGGGGGTTGTGCTTGCATTTGTGGTGTTTATCATCCTGGCCATCTTCTCCACCATTGGTTTTGTGGTAAATGCCCCCAACGAGTCGTGGGTGCTCATTTTCTTTGGGCGCTACGTGGGAACCATTAAGGAGAACGGCTTCTACTGGGTAAACCCCCTCAACGTGAAGAAGAAAATATCGCTCCGCGCCAAGAACTTCGACAGCGAACCCATTAAGGTGAACGACAAGGTGGGCAACCCCATTATGATTGGCTTGGTGCTGGTGTGGAAGGTAGAGGATACCTACCGCGCTGCCTTCGACGTGGACGACTACCAGCACTTTGTGGTGGTGCAGAGCGATGCCGCCCTCCGCAAGCTGGCTGGCCTCTACCCCTACGACAACTTCGAAATTGAGAATGCCGAAATCACCCTGCGTGCCGGTGGTGAGGATGTAAATGAGCAGCTGGAGTCAGAGCTCCGCGAGCGCCTCAACATAGCCGGCATCAACGTTATTGAGGCCCGCATCAACTACATCGCCTACGCCTCTGAAATTGCCGGTGCCATGCTGCGTCGCCAGCAAGCTACGGCCATTGTGGCAGCCCGCGAAAAGATTGTTGAGGGTGCCGTGGGCATGGTGCAGCTGGCCCTAAATCAGCTATCGGAAAAGAAAATTCTGGAGTTCGACGACGACAAGAAGGCCACCATGGTGAGCAACCTAATGGTGGTTCTCTGCTCCGACGAAAGCGCCAGACCGGTGATAAATACCGGAACACTTTACAGCTAACATGGCAAAAAAAGCATTTGTTCTCAGAATTGAAGAGAGCACGTTAAAGGCCGTTGAGAAATGGGCTGCCGACGAGTTTAGGAGCACTAACGGGCAGCTGGAGTGGATGATAGACAAGGCGCTAAAGGAGGCGGGTCGGTCACGAATTCAAGCCACGGAATCTAGCGACAATAACGAAAATGAAAAGGTGGAATAGCACCTATTGCTTTTCAAATGAAGAAGCGGAGCGTTGTGCTTCGCTTTTTTTGTATGTCTAACAATGTTGCGCACCTACGGAGCGCTATGCTCTGTTGTTCCGTTGGCTGCTACCAACGTGTGGCCTCTACGAGGCCGTCGGTTGTAATAAACAGATACTATTGAATTTTGAGGTTCCCACCAAAGACGTGAGGTTCCAGATGCAATAAAAAAAGAGCTCATCAATCAACCAACGGTTATTTTGGTGAGCGGCTCCGTAGGAGCCAAACGTTGGTAGCAGAAACAACCGTAAACCGTTGGCGCGCTGTAGGTGCGCAACTAAACGGTGGATAGCGCTAGGAACTGAAATGTTGCGCACCTACGGAGCACTAAGCTATTTCGTTCCGTTTTCGGCTATCAAAGTATGACCTCTACGAGGCCGTCGGTTGTAATAAACAGTTGCCATAGAATTTTGGTGACTGCCGCAAAGATTACGAAAAGTTCGAATAGACGTACCGTCCCTGAACAATAAAAAAGAGTTTATCAACGAAGGGTTGTTCGCTGTATGGCTCCGTAGGAGCCTAACGTTGGTAGAAAAACAAGCATCAACCATTGGCGCTCCGTAGGTGCGCAACTAGGAGAAAAAATCGAACAAAAACTGGTTATCAAATTCCACCTCAAAATCCCGCAATAGATTTATATACTCTTCCCTAAACGAAATCTTTTTATGGCGTTCATGCTGTCCCATGATATACCGAATGACGCTATCCCGTTGTGAACGACTGTAGGAAAATACGCCATACCCCTCTTGCCACTGAAACTTGAACCGAGACAGCTGGTTCTGGTTTACAAACAGTGCGGAATCCGATTTAACATCCCTCACTAAATTGGCCATTGATTCCAACGTTGCAAAACCTATCAGCATATGCAAATGGTCTGGCTCAGAGTTTATGGCTAGCATTTTATGCTTTTTGTTTTCCACAATACCTGTAATATAAGCGTGTAATCGTTCTTTGAAATCGGGGTGGATCAGGGCTTCCCTTTTGCGAGGTGCGAACACAAAGTGCAACGTTACCTGTGAAAACGAATTTGCCATGGCCTAGGTGTTTCAGGCAATTTAATAAAAATTGGAAAACGATGTTGCGCACCTACGGAGCGCTACGTTATTTCGTTCCATTTTCGGCTACCAACGTGTGGCCTCTACGAGGCCGTCGGTTGTAATAAACAGATGCTATAGAATTTTGGTGTTCCCGAAAAAAACGTAAGGTTCTAGATGTTATAAAAAAAAGTTTATCAACCCAAGGTTATTTGGTGTGCGGCTCCGTAGGAGCCTAACGTTGGTAGAAAAACAAGCATCAACCGTTGGCGCGCTGTAGGTGCGCAACTAAACGGTGGATAGCGCTAGTAACTGAAATGTTGCGCACCTACGGAGCACTAAACTATTTCGTTCCGTTTCGGCTACCAACGTGTGGCCGCTACGAGGCCGTCGGTTGTAATAAACAGATGCTATAGAATTTTGGTGTCTGCCGCAAAGGCACAAGGTGCACAAAATAGTTTTATACGTCGAATACACCTGAGACGCAAAATATTGCGTCTCTATTTCACACTGTATTCTTTAACTTCCTATAATCAACCAATGGCCGGATCTTCGCTACGACTTCTTTTAACTCCCGTTTTACTTCCGAATAACTTCCGTCTAACTTCTGAATTTTCTCTTCCTAGCAATTCAACAAACTCAGCGCAGCGGCAGCCATCACCCCGGCGGTTTCGGTTCGTAGGCGGCTATTGCCTAGGCTTACAGCGGTAAAAATTTTGCCAAAGGCCAGCTCTACCTCAGCAGGAGAAAAGTCGCCCTCCGGTCCCACCAGCACGGTGCACGATGCACCGGGGCTGAGCCAGTGGTGGAGCAACGGTCTGGCCTCACCCTCACAGTATGCAATGGCTCTGCTCCCATGGTGCTCCATGGCCATAAACTGCTTAAATGGGGTCATGGGGTTAACCTTGGGCAGGTAGGCATGCATGGACTGTTTGGCGGCAGCTAGCACCACACGGAAGCTACGATCGAGCTTAACATCCTTGCGCTCGGAACGGTCGCACAGCAGCGGAGTAATTTCGTCGATACCAATCTCCACCGCCTTTTCCAAAAACCACTCATACCTGTCGATGTTCTTTGTGGGGGCAATGGCCACATGCAGCGAGTAGGGTCGCTTGCCATATTCGGTGGTTGTTTCAACAATGGCAACCGTGCTGTGCTTGGGATGGGCCTCGGTAACCTCGCCGAGATAGAACCCTCCGGCACCGTCGATAAGGTTTACCCTATCGCCACGGTTGAGCCGTAGCACCCGGGCGCAGTGAATTGACTCCTCTTCGGAAAGGGTCGCAATATCGCCCACAATCTGATTGGTGTAAAAAATATGCATGGTGATAATTGGTTATCTTGCGACAAATTTAGCTAAACATTACGAATGGTTAAGGTAGGAATTCTATCGGACACGCACGGACAGGTGGACGACAAGGTGCTCAAGTTCTTTGAGAGCTGCGATCAAATTTGGCACTGCGGCGACATTGGGTCACCGGAGGTTATTAACCAGCTACAAAAAATCGCTCCGGTATTTGCCGTATATGGCAACATTGACGGGCAAAATATACGAATTGATCACCCCCTATTCCAGTCATTTCAGGTGGAGAAAGTAAAAACTCTTTTCCTCCACATTGGTGGCTATCCGGGACGCTACACCCCCGAGGCGCGTGAGCTAATAGCGCAGCATAAGCCAAAAATATTTCTGGCTGGGCATTCCCATATCCTCAAGGTTATTTACGACAAGAAGAACGACCTCCTGTTTGTAAACCCAGGTGCAGCAGGCTTTTCTGGGTTTCATATTGTACGAACAGCAGTGCGCCTCACCATTGATGGCGAGAAACTTAAAGACCTCGAAGTTGGCGAATGGCCCAGACGACAGGTTGTTGACTACTCTCCCGAAGGCTGATTGGCAGGAGCCTCACCCTGTTGAATTTCAGAGAAACGCGTTCGGGCTGCTCCCAGTACATTCCTATCGGTTAGCACGTAGTTGTAGTGCGGCATTCCACGCTTACCCTTTTGGGTTCGCTGTCCTGACTTCTCATTCCTAATTGGCACCACAAAGGCATCGGAATAGCCGGTGGTATGCATTGTCCCACGAATATAGGAGAAGAGGTAGTACTTGCCCTCCGCTGGCTCAATGTAAAGAGTGAAAAGGTCGCCGGAGCGTCGTTTTGTAATCTCCACATATCCCTTCACCCTTTTGTGCACCTGCACACCGCCCACCATGCCGATGCCAATATCACCCTTGGAGACGAAAGACTTGGTTTCCTGATTCCATTCAAGGGTAAGATCGGTAAGCACAATGGTGTGGTTTAACGCCTCAGGGATGGTGGTAACCTTGCCATAGAGATTTATTTCGTTGAGGAGCACCTGCGACTCCTTATAACCCACAAAATTCTGAAGACCCAGAACAAATGACTTGCGCGACATGTCCACCGGCTTCAGCCCTTCCGTTGCATTTAAGTCAGCTGCCAGTGCCTGCAAAGCCGGTTGATTAAAGAAGAATTCCATGGTCATCACCCCTTCCAACTTGGCCTTGTTGGTTTCCAAATTGTAGGCATGGGTTCCGGCCATCGCCACCTCCATTCGGCCAAACTTCGATGCCAAGCTCAGCTTTCCCTGGCCAGTCAGCATACAAAAGTCCTTGTTCAGGGTAATTATATTCCCGGTGCTGTCGGCATGGCCATACATCTCGGGAGAGGAGACTACAAACCGACCCTGTTTCTTCATGTAATACAGGTAGCCAGAGGCTGTAATCAAAGGCTCACCCATGAAAAACTTGTGGTAGCTAAGAAATCCCGGAAAGATATGCACCGAATCGGATGCTAGGTAGGTTCCGGTGTACAAGAGCGACTGGTTCACGTCGAACACCGGCTCTCCGAATGGAATAACAACGCTATCGGGATCAATTTGAGTTTTGAACCTAAGCCAGCTTTTAACAATTCCGGGGCAATCTTGTATAGGTCTTACCCCACCAGAAAACACAAGATAGTGATTCTGACCACGGAGGTCCACCGATCCAATAAAGTCGAAGTGGGGGCTCAGCTTAAAGCTGTCGGGCTCAGTAATGGTGGCCTTGGCGTATGTTTCAATCTTCGATTTATCAACGTTCACATCCTGAAAAAGAATGGTTTCCACATTCTTATCCGCATCTATGTAGTCGTATTTGCCACTGGCCTTGTAGTCCTTTCCTCTAATTACAGAAACATCGGCATCGTATATGCGATGGAAGTGGCTATGCCTGTCAACAAATATTTCCCCCTTATGGAAAGGGGTAAGCAGGCCGCCCCTTTTCACATTAACAAGCCCCTCGCCAAGCATTATCTGTGCATCGGCCACGAGCAGATACTTCACCTTTTCGGCCGCGATGGTAGCCGAATCGATGCTGTAGGTAGCCATGGGGGCTACAAAGTTAAGGGTGTCCTGATCGGCCCTATTCGACACAAAGAGAGCACCAGTAGAGACTGTATCGTTCGGAGTAACTTGATTTCGCTTAACAATACTAATTTTTTCAAGCGGCATTGGTCGAGTGGCGGTCATCGACAGCTCGTAGCTGCTCATGTGCCAAACCAACTCATCCAAAAACGAAGTATACTTTGCCTCCGGAAGTGAAGCTTGTATAAAGGCTCCATTTTTGCTGAAGCGTCCTTCACGCTTATCCATATCGACCATTGCCTTTACGCTATCGGCAGCAAAAGCCAATGTCTGCTCACGGTTAAATATGCTAATATCGGTAGTATCGCTCTTAAACTTTCGGGCATCGTATGCATACCTTTTGGCAACCAGCTGACCATTTTCAACCTTGGTGGTTCCGTTACCAATGAGGCCTATCGGGGTGAGGACCAAATCACCAGTTAGCGTGCTCATGCCATCGAACATTGTAAATGGCTTTTCGCCATTGTATATCAGCATGGTGTCTTTCCGTGGATACCACTTCTGCTTGTTCCCCACACCCGTAACCTGAGGAAACTGAATGCCCGAAATCTGTTCACCCAGTGAAAACTGATGGGTGATTGCCACCATGGAATCTGGAAAGAAGAAGAATCCGGGAGAGGTTGTGCGGGAGGTAAGGTAAGTGAGGGCACCCTTCCCAATCAGCCCCTGATTGCTCATGTCTAAGTTATCATAAAATACGCCCTTTCCCTTGTAAGCCCGAAGCCCTTCGGAGGGTGTGATGTGGACAAAACCAAGGGAGTTATCGGGGCGAACCACCAGCGTCTCCTCAAATGGTGGGAAAATATCGTCCGACTCAAATTGGCCATTAAACTTTATGTCGGTTTTTTCAAACTGATTAAGGCTATCGATGGTGTATGGGTATATCCGGAAAAAGAACTTCTTCCGATTATAAACTCCATTGAATATTGTTGGAGCATCGTAGTAAACGTATGACTCCTTGGTGCTCTGAAAGATTGGGTATTGAGGATTAAACTTCAATCCAGACTTATTATTCGGCTGATCGATAAGCAAGTTTCCTGAGATAGATTCAAGGGTATTACCCACGCGCGCAAGCATTCTGCGTCCTAAAGCATCGCGGGTATTGGTTCTAATGTCAATATTTAGAGAATCAACCTTGTTGAGCTCAAACTTAAAATCGCCATAGTTAAAAGTAAATCCATTGCCGAAGAAGGTAAAGAATCCGGCCTGCACCTGCCCATCAAAGGAAAAGTCCCGGTTTTTCTTCATCACAATCACACCTCCGCGTGGAGCAATGTAAACGTTTTGTGAATCGCTAACCGAAATATTGGTCACCCCCGAAATCTTCATATCGAGGCTATTTAGGTCGATGGTAGCGTTCGGGGTTGAACCGCTGGTTTGTGAGGCAAACCGAATTACATCGTAGTCAATCTGTCCCGCACGGGCCTTAAGGGCTTCGCGCAACTTTGGAGTTAAAGTAATTTCCTCCGATTCAATGTCATAAAAGATATAGCCCATTTGAGCAAGCTTCATGAGCAACATCTTTGTTTCGGTAATATTTTTACGAAGGAAAATGGCAAACGCCTGGGCAATTAAAGGCTCTTTACCCATCTTTTTGGCAAAGTTCCGTAATGCAAATACGGGATGCTGCTGGTCGCGCCCCATGAGGTTATCGAAGTAATCGATGTTAAAGAAGTTTTCCGATTCAAAGTTGGCCCTATTAAGAGTGGCGCCATAGCCGCCAGAAATCACTAGGGCGTTGCTCCCAATCTTCCACTCTATTTGGTCGGTTGCAATGGAAAGCTTATGGTAGGAATCGTAGTATGGGCTGTTGGAGAGCATCAAGTTGTTGGGAACAAGCATGGCTTCCTTTTTCGAGTCATTGTAAAGCAGATCGATGTTGGAGTGAAAAAGGGAGTCGCCATTGAGGCTAACGGTAACCTGCGCGTTGGTGGCCCTCAATTCGGCTTTCTTCAGAATCACCGACCGAGTTACGGCCTTAATAAAATCGTAGCTCTTTCCCTCACTATTCACCCTCATAAAAATCACCTCGGCAGGATTTTCTCGCGAACCAAAGCCCAGCAAGCGAGCACCCTTAACCTCAATACCTCCATCAAAGTTAACGTTGTTGTAGAGGTTGGAGATAGAATAGCGCTGCTGATATGTTTTAAATCGCGGATAGGTCATGATGTCGCCGGCAATTCCATTCTCAATCTTCATGGAAAGTTCGCCTTCAAGGCTCGATCGAAAATAGGTTTTGTTGAAATAGGCAACCGTATCGGCTTTGAACCCATCCTGATCGAACAATACGGTATATCGTTGCAGCTTGGCATACACCTCATTAGCGGCATAACCATTTTTCTCCCAAGTAACAGTCCCCCCCTTGCCACTCCAAATTCCTGTTAATAGGTTGAGACTTCCTGCCGTTTCTTTAACCTGAATGGTATCGACCCTTGTCTTGCACAAAAGTGTGGATTTTGAAACTTTGGCAACCAAAGCCGGGCCTGTGGCAAACTTAAATTCACGAGGAAAAACCTCCCACGAATGCCCAAGTGTTTTGTAGATTACGTTAGAAGAATCGAGAAGCACCTGAGTATTCAAAAAAAGATGATAAAGCTGCGAAGGGCTGGCAGAAATAACCTCACTAACGGAGGATAATCCTTTCAACCAAGCATCGAAACTATCCTTGGCATGGTTTGATTTCCCAAACATGAGAACCGAATGGAGAAAGCCAGACATGTGAGGGATGGCCAACACCTTTCTCTCCAACAAATTGTTGGCCAAGGAAATTACCTGATTCTTCTCCTCATCGGTAAGGTAGGTTCCCGTGTTCCAAAAAGTAATAAACTCCTCGAGATTCTTTTTATCATCTGGTTGAAGATCTTTTCCAAAATAGGTGAGCAGCTCGGGACAAAACGATGCGGGCTCATTGGAAAACTTGTCGAATCCAGTTCGTTCAGCCTTAACCAGAAAAATTGTGGCAATGAGCGCCACAACAAAAAGAATCAACTTCGCCTTTTTGGAAAATGCCATGACCTTATTTTTTAAATGATAGGGCCGCCCATCCATTACGGGTCTTTACCTGGAGGGACAACAATCCTAAACTCAGCGCACTTTCAGTAACAATGTCGATATCTTCAGGGAGAATGCCACTTAAAAAGAGTGTTCCACCGGTAACCAAAACCTCCACATAGCGAGCCATGTCGGCAAGAAGAATATTCCGGTTGATGTTGGCCAAAATCAGGTCGAATTTTTCGCTGCCTAACAAAGCTGCATCTCCAAGAAATACCTCAACTTTCGTTGGAACATTTCGCTCTACATTTTCCACGGCATTGGAAAAGGCCCACTCATCGTTATCGATAGCCACTACCCTAGCAGCGCCTTTCATGGCGGCTAAAATGGCAAGAATGCCAGTACCACAACCCATGTCGAGCACCCGAGCACCCTCAACCTCACTTTCGAGCAAAAACTCTACCATTTGGTAGGTGGTAGCGTGGTGGCCTGTTCCAAACGACATTTTTGGCTCGATTATAATCTCGTAGTCGGTTGGTTGCAAGTCCACATGAAACGGTGCCCTTACGGTGCAACGGTTGTCAACAACAATTGGCTCGAAGTTCGATTCCCACACTGCGTTCCAGTTCTTGTCGGCCATTTCGGCCCACCCCCAACTAGCTGACTCATCGTTTACATACCTCCCCACTATCTGCAATGTCTCCTTTTCAATGAAGTTAGCGGCAGGAATATAGGCTTTCAGGGTATTTGCCTCCACTTCAAAAGAGTCGTAGCCAAGTTCAGCGAGCTCGGCTACAAGAATATCAAAAATATCGTACGAAGGGCTGTCGATGGTACAGCTTAACTCGATATACTTCATGCAGCGTATTTAAAACGACTTTGCTATCTGGATAAACTCCGCTGCCGAAAGCGAGGCACCACCAATTAGGCCCCCATCCACATCGGGCATGGAGAATATCTCCTTTGCGTTCGCACCCTTTACACTTCCTCCATAAAGAATAGGAATTGTGCTTGAAACCTTTGTGTTGAAGCTTACTGTTATCGCCTCGCGTATGAATGCATGCATTTTCTGAGCCTGTTCTGGAGTGGCAGTTCTACCGGTTCCAATGGCCCAAACTGGCTCATAGGCAACCACCACTTTCTTGATTTCCGATTCCGAGAGCATAAAAATAACGTTGGCCATTTGATGCTTCACCACATCAAACTGGTTGCTGTGCTCACGATCCTCGAGCCTTTCACCAATACAGAAAATTGGTGTCAACCCGGCATGCAACACCAACTTCACCTTTTTTAGAAGAATCTCATCCGATTCGGTAAAATATTCGCGACGTTCGGAATGGCCAATAATAACGTGTGAAACGCCCAACTCCTTTAGCATGTCGACTGAAACCTCACCGGTATAGGCACCTGAAGTTTCCCAAAAGCAATTTTGAGCACCAACCATAACGCGAGAATCGCGAGTTCTACGTAGCAAGCTAGATAGATGTGTAAAAGGGGGGCAAACAATAAGTTCAACGTTAGGATCAACCTCCTTCGATTTTTCAACTATTTCAATTACAAGATTTTCACCCTCATCAGGCAACGTGTTCATCTTCCAATTTCCGGCAGCAATTTGTTTTCTCATGGCTCTTTGTTTTATGTTCCAAAGTTACCGAAAAAAAACAATGCAATACCAATATTTCTTTTAGGTATACCAA
>DATKTT010000043.1:0-11580 GCA_035530955.1 Williamwhitmania sp.
TGGAAGTCAGCCTTGTTTCTTTCTCTCCACTTTACGATATTGGTGAGATCGACATCGATAAAGCTGGTTACGTGAGGCGAGGTTTGTATGCTCATGACCATATGGTCGGCAATTAGCTTTCGCATACGATCCATGGGAACAACCTCAATATCTTCACCTTGTTCTATCTTGTTTGGTGGAACAGTTTCCTGCTTTGAGGAAATCGCTATCGATACATTTTTTGTCTTTAGAACTCCTGAATCTCTACTGGAAATAAATTGGAGCATGTCTTCCTTGGTTACTCTCCCTCCCAACCCTGTGCCAGTAATTTTTTGCAACTCCTCTTTAGAAATATTTTCGTGTCTTACAATATTCTTAACCAATGGGGACAGGTAAGCCTCGTCAATGTTGGCTGCTGACTTATCAGGCTCAATCTCCTGCTTTATTTGGCTAATGCCAGGAATTTCACTTATTATCTTTTCGATTTCAGGTTGGTCGCTGTTTGCCGCAGCTTCACCTTCAACTTCTATAACGGCAATAACCTGTCCAACCTGCGGTACATCCCCTTCTTTAAAGGCAATGGATGTTAGGCGACCAGCATGAGCTGCGGGAATCTCGGAGTCAACTTTGTCAGTTGCAATTTCCACAATTGGCGTATCTTCATCTACATGATCGCCAATGCTTACCAACCATCGGGTAATGGTGGCATCCGTTATTCCTTCACCCATGGCGGGCAGGGTAACTTCAATACTTTTCATTGCATAGGGGCTTTGTTTTTCCTTCTATAAAAAGGAAAATGAATGGTTTTTGTTCAATGTTGAGGGCTAAAAACTTCCTCTTATCAGCATCCATGTATTTTTTACAATGATGCTAAAGTCGAGTGCCACTGAGTAGCTTTTGGCATACATGAGGTTGGTAGTGGTGGCATGCATTTCGTCAGGACAGTTTCGAGTAGGTGCAAAGATACCAGTTTTGAGCCTTGGAAGTTTGTAAAGTGTGGTGTCTTCTGCGTGGTAGCCTACCATTGTTTTAGCCCCTACCAGTACTTTTGCCAATGCCTTTAATGTTCGGCCCACGTGCTTACCTGCCATAATCCATAGCGGTGAGGTAAGCAGCAAAACGATACTTACAACAATATCCAATAGCCGCTTTAGCCTTCTGTTGGTGTCTGATGCAAGAGTCTCCTGTCCAATGGAATATAGATCACCAGCGGTTTCAATTGAATTGCTGCCGATTAGCGATATGCCCTTCGGTGGGGCTAGTTTGAAGCTAACGCCAGTGTGGGAAAGGTGAAGCATGAGAAGTACTATTTGCGTTGAGGAGATATCGGAAGAAGAGATTATGAGTTCGTTGATTTTTTCAACGCGAATTCGCTCTGCTAAGCGCGAAAAAATGGCCTCTTCGTTGTTTTTGTCATCCCAAGGTGTCTGTTCTAGGAGTTCGCCTTTAGCCCCTGAGAGCTCAATAAGCTGTTTAATTCGCATAGCTTCCTCGGGTGAGGAGAGAATTAACTTTCTAAGTCGCTCGGGCTTGTATGGAACTAGGCTACTCCCAAACACTTTTCCGATAAGACCTCTTGTTAGGGGAATCAATAGAAGCGAAGTTACTGAGCTAATGGTGATGATTGCTCTTGAAAATCGGATTGATTCTGGCAGAAAGGTGTAGATTATAAGAACTCCAACTGCGCCAATGGCAACTCCCTTCCAGACCTTCTTTTGGCGCAAGGGTCGGTCGTATCCGCCGCTCAGGAATATTGCCAAAACAAAGGCGAGAATGAAGCCTGCAAGGAAAGAATAAAGGAGTGGTCGAGCGTAGTCGGTATCTTTAACAAGCACCTCCCAAGCAAGGGTAGAGGTGAGGAAACTGCATGCCAGCACCGAGGCATCAGCAAGCGGGAGTATAAGCATTTGAAAGGCACGCTTGGCCAATGAAAGGGCTGCTCGAAGGTAAATTGCTAAATAAATGGCGGTTGAATAATATCGTGCATCGCTGGTGTTAAAGTGTTTCTTGGCAAAAAGGATCATTGCCTTATAGAATATTACTACATAGTTGATGCTTCCCTTTTTTGTACTTTCTCCCTTGTAGTGAATTATGGAGGTTTCGGGTGTGTAGTAGTTTTTATAACCAGCTTTTAGTATACGGTATGAGAGGTCAATGTCCTCACCATACATAAAAAATGCTTCGTCGAGGAGACCGGTTTGTGCCAGCACGCTAGTGCGCATAAACATAAATGCTCCAGCAAGAATTTCAATTTCTTGTGGTTCGTTTTTGGAAAGATGTCCAAGGTAGTAGTGGGCAAAGCGTTTGGAGCGAGGGAAAAGCTTGATTAGCCCCGAAATTTTATAGAATGCAACGGCTGGTGTTGGAAGTCCTCTTTTTGATTCTGGCAGATAAGCTCCCTTGCCATCAATCATTTTTACTCCAAGTGCTCCAGCCTCCGGATGGCTATCCATGAATTGGATGCAGGTAGTGAAGGTATGCTCCTGCACCAGCGTGTCGGGGTTGAGGAGTAGAACATATTCGCCAGATGATTGCCTTATGGCCTGATTGTTGGCAACTGCAAAGCCACTGTTTTTATCGTTTTCAATGAGTTTAACCCAAGGGTGATGCTCCCTCACCATCTTACTTGAACCGTCCACCGATAGGTTGTCTACTACAAAAACTTCTGCATCAATTCCATTTATCGCTTTTTTTACCGATAAAAGGCATTGATCAAGGAAATCTTTTACGTTGTAGCTAACAATGATAATGGAGAGCTTCATGGTGTAAATGTAAAAAAAAACAACCAAGCCACATTGCTGCAGCTTGGTTGTTGTCCTTACTTCAATTGTGTTGACCTATTCCATTAGTTTTTTGATGGCATTTGCCAAACGCTTTGCACCTTCCCTGTTTAGTTCGGTTGACATATAGGAAAAGTTTATTCTCAATGTATTTCGTCCGCTTCCATCGCAATGGAAAACATTACCAAGCACAAATGCAACGTTCTCCTTTAGCGCAATTTCAAACAACTTTTCGGCATCCATGTTTTCTGGAAGAGTCATGAACAGAAACAGACCACCTTCTGGCTCTGTCCAGGTAACGCCTTTCGGCATATAATCGCGGAAGGCTGCAAGCATTGCATCGCGCTTTTCCTTGTAGGCGGCAATAATTTTTCCGAGATTTTGGTCGAAATAACCCTTTTCGATATAGCTGGCTGCGATTTTTTGAACAAAAGGTGGCGTGCACAGATCGGTTGCCTGCTTGGCCATCACAATTTTGTCAATAATGGCTTCGTGTGCAATTACCCAACCAATTCGAAATCCCGGAACAAATATTTTGGAGAAAGTGCCTAGCAAAATTACATTGCTATCATTATCGAGCTCAAATATGGTTTTTTGTGGTTTCCCTTCAAAACGAATTTCTCGGTAGGGGCTGTCCTCAATCATCAGTACGTCATATCTTTTGCAGATATCGATGATCTCTTTCCTGCGGAACTCAGGCATGGTGATTCCGGCAGGATTTTGAAAGTCAGGTATGATATAAACAAACTTAGGCTTTTCTCCATTCTGCTTCAACTCTGCCATCTTCTGCTCCAGCAGGTCGCTACGCATTCCATGCTCATCGAGCTTAATGCCAAGCATGTCGGCACCATAGTTGTGAAAAGCTTGCAGCGCACCAAGGTAGGAGGGAAGTCCACAGATTATTTTGTCACCAGGGTTTACGAAAATTTTTGGTAGAAGATCAAGACCTTGCTGTGATGAAGTTAAGATTACAAGGTTTTTAAGCTCAATGTTGAGCCCCATTTTACGGTAGCGATCAACCATAATCTGGCGTAGCTTAGTGTCGCCTTCGGTGGCGCCGTATTGAAGCGCTTTAGCTCCATCGTTTTCCAAAACGTCTATGCTAATCTCCTTAAGCTGCTCAATTGGAAATGACTCTGGTGCAGGCAACCCACCAGCAAATGAGATAATATTGGGGTTTTGTGTAAGTTTTAGCAGCTCCCTAATGGCCGACCGCTTCATTCCTTGCCCACTCCTTGACCAAATCTTGTCCAAATCGCTAATCATATTTATCCCTCCTAGTTATGTTTAACTTTCATATTGTATGAAAATATGAAAAAATAGTTTCAATAGTGAATTATTTTCGTGTTCAAAGTTACGAACTGTCATGAAAATAACCAATGTTTTTGATTTTATTTGTTTTTTATGTTTTATGTTTTACAACAGGGTTTGGATTTAGATTGTCATTGAAGTTTAAACACCATGTCCATTGGTAAATTCTACATAAAAAAACCGGATAGGCTATCTATGCCAGTCCGGGTTTTGCTATAGAAATGTGAGGTGTTAGTCGTTCTTTTGTGGGGTAATGCAATAGGTAATAATCATTTTGCAAGCATTTGGATTTCTGAGTTTACAGGAGTGTTGGAAATCGAGGCATGCCTCTGGTTTGAGATTTTGCTTGTAGTAACACATCCCTCTGTTGTAAAGAGCGATTGTGTTTTCAGGCTCAATTTCTAAGGCTTGGTTGAAGTTATTAATTGCATCCTGAAATTTCTCGGTTTTGTAGTAGGCAATTCCCATGGTGCTGTATGCCCCGCTGCTACTGGGATTTATAACTAAAATACTTTTGCAATCGGCAATGGCACCCTCGTAATCCTCTTTGCGAATTTTAAGGGCACCTAAGTTGAGGAGAATTTGCTCTTCAAATTTTTTATCGTTGAGGGCTGCTGCTTGATTTAGGGTTTCTAGAGCTTGGTCCAAATCATTCTTTTTTATGCTAATAATTGCCTTCGCCAGCAAGAATCCTGCATAGTTGGCGTTTTTTTCCATGGCAACAGTCAACAGCTTCTGGGCTTCTTTGATATTATCGGAAAAGAGGTTTCCTGCAATAAGACCATAGGTTGCCTCCAGGTCATCGGGTTTGAGGCCAAGGGCTGCTTTGAAGTTGGTAATTGCTTCCTGAAAATTCTTGTGGTCCATGTTGTCGAACCCGTTTTTCAGTGAGGTCTCGTAATCTTGTCCAAAGGCAAGCCCTACAAAGCACATAAGGAGGGTGATGGTAGTAAACGCTTTTCTCATATTTGCTACAATTCAAATCCTATAAGTCGTTGTTTCCGCTGTCGAACGGTATTCGATTCTTAATCGATCTGCTTAGCGTAACCTCGTCGGTATACTCCAACTCATCACCAAATCCAACTCCTCTGGCAATAGTTGTTACCGAAACAGGATAATTTCTAATTTTTCTAAAGATATAAAAATTAGTTGTTTCTCCCTCCATTGTCGTGCTGAGGGCTAAAATTACCTCTTTTACGTGGCCCTCTGCGATTTTGTTAATGAGCGATTCAATGTTTAAATCGGCAGGGCCAATTCCATCCATTGGTGAGATTATGCCACCAAGGACATGGTAAATTCCGTTGAAAATCCCAGTGTTTTCAACTGACATAACGTCTCTTACCGACTCAACAACACAAACAATGGAGTGATCCCTACGCGATGAGGCACAAATGTCGCATGTTTCAGAATCGGAGATGTTGTGGCACGACTGGCAGTATCGGGTTTTCGACCGCATCTCCACAATGGCGGTACCAAACAGGGTGACATTTTCTTCTGGCTGCTTGAGTAGGTGCAAGGCTAGCCGAAGGGCAGTTTTTTTCCCAATTCCGGGAAGTTTTGCTAACTCTTCGACCGCATTCTCAAGGTACTTAGATGGGAAGTGAGAGAGATTCATTCTGCCAGATTTTGGATGCAAATTTACCAATATTTGGATGTATTGCTAATTATCTTAATCCCTTTGGGTTTACAGCTAATTATATTTTCTTTGCTAAAAATGCTTTTATGTCGCCTCTTTCCATTGCACTGATAATTGTCGCCTATTTTGCCGTGCTTGTTGTTATTTCGATCCTAACTGCACGGAAAGCTAACAATCAAAGTTTTTTTAATGGCAATAGGCAGTCGCCCTGGTACGTGATTGCCATTGGTATGATAGGTACCTCTATTTCTGGTGTCACTTTTATATCCGTTCCGGGTTGGGTTGTTACCGATCAATTTTCCTACATTCAAATGGTGTTGGGGTTTCTTGTCGGCTACATGGTTGTTGCCAATGTGCTATTACCCCTTTACTACAAGCTAAATCTAACATCGATTTATACATACCTTAGCATTCGTCTAGGTTTTTGGTCTTATAAAACCGGTGCGTCCTTTTTTTTAATAAGCAGAATTATTGGTGCAGCTTTCCGTCTTTTTCTTGTATCGCTGGTGTTGCAGACTCTCATCTTTGCAAAAATTGGCGTTCCATTTTGGGTCACCGTTTCAGTTACCATAGGCCTTATCTGGCTTTACACCAATAGGGGAGGGGTGAAAACTATTATCTGGACCGATCTTATTCAAACTGTAGCCATGCTCCTTGCTGTAGTTCTTTGTGTGGTGCTGGTGGCCGATGCACTTGGAATTACCTCTTTTGGACAGATGGTGCACGTGGTTAGGACAAGCCAGTTTTCTCGTGTTTGGTTTTTTGATGATCCTTCTAGCAAGCACTACTTTTGGAAGCAGTTTCTTGCGGGGGTATTTATTCCTATTGTAATGACAGGGCTCGACCAGGATATGATGCAGAAGAATTTAAGCTGTCGTAGTCTTTCCGATGCTAAAAAGAATATGTACTGGTATAGCCTCATGTTTTTACCCATTAATCTTATTTTCCTGACAATGGGTGTGTTGTTGGCGATTTTCGCACAAACAAAAGGTATTGGTATTCCGGCCCAAACGGACAACCTCTTTCCACTGATTGCAACTGGCGGTTATCTCCATGCTGCCTTGGGTGTTTTCTTTGTAGTGGGTGTAGTTGCTGCCGCCTATTCCAGTGCCGATTCTGCCCTTACTGCACTGACCACATCTTTTACTGTCGATATTCTTGAGGCCGATAAGCTTGGGGAATCTCAACTTCGACGAACAAGAAAATTGGTTCATGTTTTAATGTCGTTAGTGCTGATTGCAACCATTATCCTTTTCAAACAAATAAATAATGAAGCTGTAATTAAGGCTATATATATGGTGGCAGGATACACGTATGGTCCGCTGCTTGGGCTTTATGCCTATGGCTTGCTAACTAAATTCAAAGTTCGAGATTTTCTTGTGCCGGTGGCGGCAGTAGGTGCCCCAATCCTATGCTTTATTGCCAGCCATTACTTCGTTATTGGATTTGAGCTGCTTATATACAATGGAATTGCTACCTTTGGGTTGATGATGCTGTTTAGTATTGGGGTTAACTCAAAAAAAAGGTCAATTAAGCAATAGCGCACCCCACCCAATTATGCTGGGTAGTAGGGATAATGGGGATTGGTTGAGCATTGTACTGCAGGTTAATAACCATTAATACTTGAGATATGAAGAAAATTGTTTTTGCCTTTGTCTTTGCCATCTCATTCTTGACAATTAAGGCACAGGATGTGGTTGCCTATCGCATCTTCACCTCCGATGGCGTTGAGGTTCCTTTTAGTAAGGTTATGGAGGCTGCCTACAATTCGGATGTTCTTTTTTTTGGTGAGCAGCACAATAACCCGGTGGTGCATTGGCTCGAACTCCAAGCTGAAATGGCGCTGCAGCAGCATTTTTCCGATAGTCTGGTGCTTGGTGCCGAGATGTTCGAGGCAGACAACCAACTGATGCTGGATGAACTGTTTCAAGGGCTCATTCCTCTCAAAAAGTTTGAGGAGGAGTGCAGGCTATGGCCAAACTACAAGACCGACTACAAGCCACTGTTGGAGTTGGCGTTGGAGAAAAAGTTGCGCTTTGTTGCAACCAACATTCCCCGCCGATATGCTTCTGCTGTTGCCACCTCTGGAATTGATGTGCTTGCAAAATTCTCAAGGGAAGCCCACCTCTACATGGCTCCACTTCCAATCAAATTCAATGCTGATTTACCGTCGTATAAGGCAATGGCCGCAATGGGAATGGCGGGAGGTGCTCATGGGGCTTCCCATATTGCAGAAGCACAAGCCGTAAAAGATGCCACAATGGCCTATTTTATTGTAAAAAATCTTCCTGTAAAGGGCTGCTTCTTACACTTCAATGGCAGTTACCACTCCGATGACCATGAAGGAATTCCATACATGGTGAAGCAGCTACGCCCATCGTTAAAAGTGTTGACCATTTCCTCTGTTGAGCAGGATAAGGTCGATTCACTTGCTGCTGAAAATAAGGGGAAGGGTGACTTTGTGGTGGTGGTCAATGGCACCATGACAAAAACATACTAACCGTTTCTTTGGTTAAGAATAAAAAAACTCCGAAGCATCTATGCCTCGGAGTTTTTTTTAGGTTTTTTCTGCTCAATAGTCCTTGCGAACCACTAAACAGTCGGCCATAATGTCGTGCAACGCTTGTTTCTTTTCAGTGAAGCCTGCCATGATAAATCCTACATAGAGAATCATTTTAGAAATTATCTTTCCAAAGAAACGGCCAGTGGCGCGAGCAAAGGTAATGCGGTTTCCTTGCATATCGGTAACCTTAATGCCAACGGCCATTTTTCCCAAGGTTCCCTGTGGGGTTGATGATTCCATTATGGCGTAGTAGAGCCATCCAATGGTAAGGAATATAAGAACCAAAAGAAGGATTGATCCTGCAACTACGCTAATTATTCCAATTACTTTGGTGGTGGTTTCGGGCTGTTGAGATGCCGCAATAATTCCACCAACCATAGTGAGAATTATGGGCAATGCAATAATTCCACCTGCCAGCTGTAA
Organism: Williamwhitmania sp.; assembly: GCA_035530955.1. Lineage (GTDB taxonomy): Bacteria > Bacteroidota > Bacteroidia > Bacteroidales > Williamwhitmaniaceae > Williamwhitmania. Next base: position 8,693 of record DATKTT010000043.1, read on the forward strand.
TATAAAAGAATCGATAATGAATGCGGCTAGTCGTAACCAGAAGCCTGCGTAACGGGGAGTGGGTTCTTCAATAACTTCCATGGCCTTTTAGTGTTAAAATTAAAAACCCAATTTACACCATTTAATACAAAAACGCAGTTGGTTAGCCTGCGTTTTTTCTAATTATTTTCAGAAAGCGATTTTTATATAAACTTAAGCCTTGGACGTAATGAGTTCAACGGCCTTGTTAATTGACGCTTGCAGCCCAGCAGCATTCTTGCCACCGGCAGTGGCAAAGAAGGGTTGACCACCTCCACCACCCTGAATTTCTTTGGCTGCCTCGCGAATAATGTTAGCCGCGTTATGCGATTTTTTTACCAACTCGTCACCGAACATAATGGTAAGCGATGGTTTGTCGCCCAAAATGCTGCCTACAACAAAGGCAATGTTGGCAATTTCACCACGTAGTTGGTAGGCTAAATCTTTAACTGAGTCTGGAGAAAGGTTCAGCGTGGCCGTAATTAGGGTTATTCCGTTAATCTCCTTGGCGTTGTTCTTGAGTTCACCTTTAAGAACAGACAACTTTTCCTTTAAGTAGACCTCAATTTCTTTCTCCAGCCTTCTGTTTTCGTCCATCAACTTCTGAATGCCATGTGCCAGATTGCCAGTGATGTTCAGCGTGGCTTTTGCCTCCTTTAGCTGGTGGAGCGATTCGTTGACAAATTGCTCAGCTTTGTCTGCGGTAATGGCCTCAATTCGTCTGATACCTGCAGAAATAGCACCTTCGCTCACAATTTTTAAAAGTCCAATTTGACCGGTGGCTGGAACGTGAGTTCCACCGCAAAGTTCAATGGATGTGCCAAACTGAATTACCCGAACGCTATCGCCATACTTTTCACCAAAAAGCGCCATCGCACCCAACTTTTGAGCTTCAGCCATTGGCAGGTTTCTGCGCTCAACCAAGTTGTAGTTTGCTCTTATTTTTGTGTTGACGATTTTTTCTACTCTTGCAACTTCCTCTTCCGACATTTTTTGGAAATGGGAGAAGTCGAATCGGAGATAGTCTGCATTAACCAGTGAACCTTTCTGCTCAACATGGGTTCCCAAAACCTCGCGGAGTGCCTCATGCAGCAGGTGAGTGGCTGAATGGTTGTTGGCAGTTAGCCTACGCTTATTGATATCCACATGTGCCTGAAAGTCGGATGCCGGATCGGCTGGCAACTTTGCAGTGATGTGCACAATTAGATTGTTTTCCTTTTGAGTGTCAAGTATATCAATGCGCTCTGTTTCCGATTCAATGAATCCGCCATCTCCAGCTTGACCTCCCGATTCTGCATAGAAGGGAGTTTTGTTGAAAACTAGCTGGTAGAGTGTCTTGGTCTTTGTTTTAACATTTCTGTACCGGCAAATCCTAACGTCAGTTTCGGTAAAGTCGTATCCTACAAATTCCACCTTTTCTAGCTTACGCAACTCTACCCAGTCGTCTGTTTCGGTGGCAGCCGCCGCACGGCTCCGCTCTTTTTGAACCTCCATGGCCTTGTTGAAACCATCACGATCTACCGTTAATCCTTTTTCTCTTAAGATGAGTTCGGTAAGGTCTAGCGGGAAACCAAATGTGTCATAAAGCTCAAAAGCGCTTTGACCATCCAGTTCAGCTGCATGCTTTTTACGCGCTGTTTCAATGTGCTGGTCGAGCAGCCGAATTCCTGTTTCCAGTGTCCGAAGAAACGATGCCTCCTCTTCTGCTATAACCTTCTCAATCAGCTGTTGCTGCGACTTCAATTCAGGGTAGGCGTCACCCATCTGATTTACCAGGGTGGCTACCATCTTGTATATGGTTGGGTCCGAAAATCCGAGAAAGGTGTAGCCGTAGCGGACAGCCCTTCGAAGGATTCGCCGAATAACATACCCTGCTTTTACGTTGGAAGGTAACTGACCATCAGAAATGGAGAAGCTAATTGCTCTAAGGTGATCCGCAATAACTCGCATGGCTACGTCGCACTGCTGGTCTGCACCATAAGTTTTTCCAGCTAGTGAGGCAATGTGCTGGATTAGTGGTTGAAAAACGTCGGTGTCGTAGTTGCTCTGCTTGCCCTGAATGGCCATGCAAAGGCGCTCAAATCCCATGCCGGTATCCACATGTTGGGCAGGAAGCAATTCCAACTCTCCACTGGCCTTACGGTTAAACTGCATGAACACGAGGTTCCAAATTTCTATCACCAGCGGGTTGCTTGTATTTACCAACTTTTCACCGGGAACTTTTGCTCTTTCCGCCTCGGGTCGGAGGTCGATGTGCACCTCGCTGCAAGGACCACATGGACCTGTATCGCCCATTTCCCAGAAGTTGTCTTTTTTGGAACCCCATATAATATGGTTATCTGGAAGATATTGCTTCCAGTAGGAGAGGGCTTCGTTATCTGGATCGATCTTCTCTTCGGCATTACCTTCAAAAACAGTGGCGTAGAGGCGATCCTCCGGTAAATGAACAACCTTTACCAGAAACTCCCACGCCCAGTCGATGGCCTCCCTTTTAAAGTAATCGCCAAACGACCAGTTGCCAAGCATTTCAAACATGGTATGGTGATAGGTATCGTGCCCTACCTCCTCCAGATCGTTGTGCTTTCCCGAAACTCGCAAACACTTCTGAGAGTCTGCAATTCGCGTGGATGCTGGTTCCGATATATTGAGGAAAATGTCCTTAAACTGGTTCATCCCTGCATTGGTGAACATTAGCGTGGGATCGTTTTTTACCACCATTGGAGCTGAGGACACAATCTGGTGCCGTTTGCTTTTGAAAAACTCCAAGAAGGTAGTCCGAACTTGGTTCGAATTCATAAAATTCTATATTTTAACGTTTTATTTAGCCCTACTTTACACTTTAAATGCAATATTTTGATGAAAAGAGGTTG
>DATKTT010000044.1:0-7750 GCA_035530955.1 Williamwhitmania sp.
ACCAACGACATTATTAAACCTTTGTGGGGCGACAAAAAGAGCTTTGCCGATAGAAAATACATAAGGTTAAACCGGGCAGCCATTGTGGCTTTGGCCATTGTGGCCTTTGTGATGTCGCGCAACCAGCTGCTGCACCCAAAGTTGAGCGTAGCCATTCTTGCACAGAATGGAGTTTACGCCTACTTCTCCATCATATTTGTGCCAATTCTGATGGGTGTTTTCTTAAAAAACATTAAGGTTTGGATTCCCTTTGTAGCCTCTGTGGTTGCAGCCCTTACGCACTTTAGCGTTTACTACTTCTTCCCCTTTCTCCACTCCCACGGCGTAAACTTTGGATTTTATAATAAATACCTAGAAGGGGTTGTTCGAAATCCGGCCATTGCAGCCTCAAGTGCCATTGTGCTCTCCGCTATTGTTGGATTCGGATTGATGTATCTGAGCCGAATGAATCCAGCAAAACAGAACCAGTAACATTTTGTGAAAATTGAAAATAAGATCAACTAAGATGGAAGATTTCAACACCACATACCGAAACAAGCTGATTACCGCCGAGCAGGTTGCCGAACTTATCAAGAGCGACACCGACATTATTGTGGCGCAGTGCGCCTCGGAACCGCAAGGCTGCATGAGCAAATTCCACCTTGCCCAGAAGAGGGTGAAGGAGGTAAAGGTGTTCTCGGTGCTCACCCTAAAGCCCTACGACTTTTACATGAAGCCTGAGATGAAGGGGCACTTTGAGCTCTGCAGCTGGTTTCATGCACCTGGATCGCGGCAAGCTATTGCTGAGGGAGCAGGCACGGTTACCTACGTGCCAAATATGCTCCACCGGTCGGCAACCGATAGGCTAAAGGTGCGCCGTCCTCATATGTTTGTTGGCACCTGCACACCACCCGACGAAAAGGGTTTCGTCTCCCTATCGCTTGGCATCACCTACGAAAAAGATATTCTGGAGGCTGCTGAAATAGTGGTGCTGGAGGTAAACGACCAACTTCCCAGAACGCTGGGCGACACCCACGTCCACATCGACGATGTTCACTACTTTGTGGAGAATTCACAGGTTCCACCTACCCTTCCCTCCCCTCAACCGGATGAGGAGGCGTTAAAAATTGGTGAACACATTGCCAAGTTGGTAGACGATGGTTCCACCATTCAGCTGGGCATTGGCGAAATTCCCAACGCGGCGGCTCTATCGCTGCACGGCAAGAAGGACCTTGGTGTACATACCGAAATGTTTGTCGATTCCATGATGGAGCTCTATGAGCTTGGGGTGATCACCAACAAGAAAAAGGCGCTACACAACGGCAAGTTCATCTGCACGTTTGCCATGGGATCCGAAAAGATGTATCGTTGGCTACACAACAATCCAGCGGTGGAATTTCTACGCGGAAGGTATGTTAACGACCCTTGTGTGGTGAAACAAAACTCCCGCATGGTTTCCATCAACACCTGCATTATGGTTGACTTTACTGGTCAGGTTGCCAGCGAATCCATCGGCACAAAGCAGTACTCCGGAACCGGAGGCCAAACCGATACTGCGGTAGGTGCTGTGGAGGGTTTCGATGGGTTAGGCAAGTCCATTATTGCCTGCCGTGCAACGGCCCGCAACGGACAGATATCCACCATTGTGCCGACGTTACCTGAAGGGACTGCCGTTACCCTGCACCGTAGCCACACCGACTACGTGGTTACCGAGTGGGGCTCCGTTCGGCTTACCGGGCGCACGGTGAAGGAGCGCACCAAAGCACTTATCTCCATAGCCCATCCAAAGTTTAGGGATGAACTTACCGCTAAGGCAGAAAAATTGGGTTACATATAAAATTATCTACCATGCTTCCAATACGAATCAAGGGAACCGGAATATATGCACCGGGCGAACCCATTGGCAACGAAGAGCTGAAAAAGTTGGCCGGCATTGATTTTGATGCCGAAAAGATTGAGGCCAAGGTTGGCATCTCCAAGAGGCACATTGCCCATTTGAGAGGCATCGCCGAAACCACAGCCGACTTTGCTACCAAGGCAGCTCTCAACGCCATTGCCGATGCCCAAATTGCCACCGACGATATAGGGCTGGTGATTGTGGCTACCGACACTCCTGAGTTTATTTCACCCGCCACTGCCATTGTTGTGCAGGGACGGCTTCAGGGTAGCGAGAAATGGAGCGCTGCATTCGACGTAAATGCCTCCTGCGCCAGCTTCACCATTGCCTTTGATGCAGCAGCGGGCATGCTAGCCAGCCACCATGCCATAAAGTATGCCGTGGTGGTTGGCGTTTACAACATGCCGGCATTCATCCGCAACAACGATGCCTTTGGATACTCCATTTTTGCCGATGGTGCAGGTGCCTTTGTGCTCGAGAGAGCCGAGAACAAAACCTCATCCTATATTGGTGGTACGCAGCTGGCAGATGGCACCCAGTGGGATTTCATTGGGATATACGCGGGCGGAAGCCATAATCCGGTAACCCATGAGGTACTCAACGCTAATGAACAAGGATTGCTGAGCCTTAAGCCACTGCCAGGCGACCGAAACGTAAGGCTATGGCCCATGGTTGTAGAGAAACTTCTCACCAGTCACAACGAGAATATTAACAATATCGACCACTTCATCTTCACGCAGATCAACCGCTCAGTAATTGTAAAGGTGATGAACGAACTGAAGCAACCGTTGGCGAAAACAACAATGGTAATGGACCGCTACGGCTACACCGGTTCCGGCTGCGTTCCCATGGCCTTTCACCACGCCGTAAAGGATGGCAACGTAAAACGGGGTGATAGGATTGTATTTGTTGCCTCGGGCGCAGGATTGGCAGTTGGCAGTAACCTCTTCGTTTACTAGCTCGTCATTTTATGTTGATAGTAATAATCTGAAAAACAGATTTTATGAATACTCTGGTAGGAATTGTTGGAACAGGAATATATATCCCCGAGAAACGGATGACCGCAAAGCAAATTGCTGAGGCTACGGGTGGAAATTGGACAGAGCAGGCGGTTATCGAAAAGTTGGGGATCAGGCAAATAGTGGTTCCTAGTGAAAACGATGGAACTCAGGAGATGGGTGTAAGAGCGGCGCAGGATGTGCTCAAAAACACTGGCGTAGATCCCAAGTCCATCGACCTCATCATCTGCATTGGCGAGGAGTGGAAGGAGTATCCACTCACCACCTCCGGCATTTATATTCAGGAGCAGATTGGAGCAACCAACGCCTGGGCCATCGATGTGCAGCAGCGGTGCGGCACAGCAGTGGCCGCCATGAAGATTGCCAAGGACATGATGTTCTCCGACGACGACATTAACACTGCTATGATTGTGGGCGGCTACCGCAACGGCGATTTCATCGACTTCAAGGAACCTTCTGTATCGTTTATGTATAACCTTTCCGCAGGAGCAGGTGCCATAATCATGAAGAAAAACTACGCCCAAAACCTACTGCTGGGAACCCACATTATGACCGATGGCTCACTGGCCCGAGCCGTTGGAGTTGAATTTGGTGGAACCTGCAACCCAATCACTGCTGACAATGCTTTGGTTGCCTATAAGTCGCTCAAAGTTTTCGATGAGAAGCAGATGAAGGATCGCCTCAATGAGGTATCCATGAAAAACTGGATGAACTGCATCGACACGGCTTTTCAAAAATCGGGAATTGACCGCGACAAGATTGGCTATCTGGCATGCCTTCATTTTAAGCGCTCCATGTATGAGCACATGGTACACCAGCTTGGGCTAACCATGGAACAGACCGTTTACCTTGAAGATTATGGACATCTTGGTCAGATAGACCAGATACTCTCCCTTCATCTGGGATTACAGCAGAAAAGAATATCCAAAGGAACCATCGTATCAATGATTGCCGCAGGTATTGGATATGCCTGGGGTGCTAACGTAATTCGATGGGGTTAGATTAATTGGTCATGGCCAACAAAAGAGTTTTTATTAACTTGATTATTATTATATTAGCAAATTAAGACAAGAAATTATCAATTAAAGTCAACCAAGGGTTATTTTAATCAAAGTTGACTGCTCCTTACAACTTTTATTACTTGCTTCAAATATTCTAAATAGCAACCACTAATTCAAACTAAACTTTAAAAACTATGAAAAACCTAATTGCACTAGCCCTTCTCTTTTCAGTTGTATTCGTTTCCTGCGAAAAAAGTAGCGACGATAACAGTACCGACCCTCAAAAAATAGGTATTGTTGGTGAATGGTATTCCTCCGGAACCAATGTAGCACCCTTGCTAACAGGGTTTGGTATAGATTCTATTTATGCCAAATTCAACTCAGACAACACATACTTGGTAGAGTCGTTTGCCAGCGGTGCCAAGACCACCCTTACCGGAACTTACACACAGGCAAAATCGACTGTTGGTACAATCTGGACTATCACGCTAAATCAGGGCAGCCCAACTGCGCTTACCAGCGAAGGAATGTTTGAGATTGATGCAACAATGAGCCCCTACACAATGAACTACGAGGTGGCCCAAACGGAACCACAAATTACTGGCGTAACTCCTCCCACTCCAGCTGGCGGTTTTGGTAGCACTAGTGGAGGTGCTCTTGGAACTATCAATATTCAGAAGTACATCAAAATTGTTAAGTAAATAGTTGAATAAAAAAGAGGTTTGCGCTTGTGTCGTAAACCTCTTTTTTAAGCTATCTTTCCTAACATCATCGGTATAATCACCATTACTTGAAAAAGTTGAGTTAGGAAGCCATCCCTAAAACCTATACTAAAGGTTCCTTCTGACCCAAAAACCAAACTACAGATGAGAAAAAGCTTGTTGTTTACATGTGTTGTGCTGCTCATTACATTGACGCTTGCGCAAGCACAAGCCCCAACCAACCAATACTTCTCCAAGGAGATTCCGGAGAAGGCCGATAAGGAGTTGCAGTTTTTCGCATTCTTTATAAATCAAGGTGTAACGAGCAACATGTACGCCAAGAGTGAATTCCTAAAAGGGCAGGTTGTGGGAAGACTATTTGGTGGAAACACCTCAACAACTTCCGATTCGTTAACCTCCCGCTACTTCGAGCAGCGACTGATTCCCTTCTTTATATACCAACCCAAGCTATTTAATGGAAAGGCAACGCTTAGAGCATCCTTCGAAATAGATTGGACGTGGGGTGATGCCTCCTATGGTGTGGGGGGAAACCTCGGATCGGCCATCTCTGCCGATCAAGTTAATATCCAGACCCAAAACATTGAAATTGAACTTAATCCGTCAAAGGGTTGGTTTGTAAACCTCGGCTTGCAACGGCTCTTCGATACCCCATATAATCCCTACCGAACACTTTTCGATAAGATGACCACCACAGGCTACCGCTTAGCCTACTGGGGCACCGACGGTGTGGGAATTTCCGTTCGCAAGGACTGGGACTTTTCAAGAATGAAATTCGGCTACTACCAGCTCTATGAGAATGCCACCGAGCAAAACGACGACGTTTCTCTGCTCGAATTTACTGGCGAAAAGGATGTTACTAGGGCATGGAAAATTGGAGCATCGTCCTACTACCTCCGCGACAGAGCCTCGGGAAAGGGTGGGGTTTCTATCCTAGGTGAAGGGCTAAATAGCCTATTGGCCTCCTACAATGGGGCATACCAGTTTAAGTATGGCGACGTTCCCTACAAGGCCGACATCGTTTGGCTAGGAACTTTCTTTGGTCGCAATACCGACCACTGGCTCGACCCTTTGATGGTTACCGGTTTTGTCAACTTCAACATTGGTAAGGTTGATACGCTGGAGAATAAGGCTCTTTCGAGCACGAAATGGAAGAAGGCCACCGATATTTTTGGCTACGCCGCCAATCTTAGGTTCTCATACCGCTATGGGCAGACCCTCAGCGATAACGTGACCCTCGACATGCTCTACACCTCCGGTGATGGCAATGGCATAAAGGATGGAAAATATTCGGGTGTGATTACGGCCGACCAGTGGGGTGCTCCGGGAGCAATATTCATCAGCTCGGGTGCCTACATACTTATGCCACAAGGCAACGTTGTTAATCGGTTTACACCGGCCATTTGCGACATCTCCAACATGGGTTATGGTCTCTCTGCTGCCACCCTCACTTACTCCAAGGGACTTATTCCCAACAAGGTGAATGCCAAGGTTGGCAGTGCCATTGCCTTTAGCAACATTCAACCCACAGGAGGAGGAACGCATATGGGAACAGAAATTAACGGCAGCGTTGCTTACAACTTCGGGCCATTTATGAGTCTTGAGCTGCATGGTGCCTACCTCTTCCTTGGCAACTTCTACGATAGCAAGGAGAGCTCGCATGGCAGCTCCATCAATGGCAACTCCGATACCCGTCCGGTTGATCCGTGGACAGCTTTTATAGTGTTTAAATGGTTAATGTTCTAAAGATTTGGCAATGAAAAAGCTTATATATATTGGCATTGTAACCGGATTATTTCTTATGAGCGGCTGCAACACTCCATACAAGAGTCTGACCAACATTAGCTCAATGGACGAGCTCTCCTATCCTTTCCCAGTAAAGAAGGCGCAACTTCCGGCAAGCGGATATACCATTGCCTACACCGACCAAGGAACAGGCGATAAAACTATCATCTTTATCCATGGTCTTGGTAGCTACTCACCGGCATGGGAACGAAACATCTCTGAGCTGAGTAAAAAGTATCGCTGCATTGCCATAGACCTTCCCGGCTATGGAAAGTCGAGCAAACAACCTCACAGCGGCTCAATGACCTTTTATGCCAGCATAGTTAACGAGTTTGCTCAAGAGCTTAACCTCGGCAATGTATACCTCTCCGGGCACTCCATGGGTGGACAAATTTCCATGGTAACAGCGCTGCTATTTCCAAATCTAGTTAAAGGGTTGATTCTTGTTGATCCGGCAGGTTTTGAGCGTTTCAACCCAGGGCAAAGTCAATGGTTCCGAGACGTGATGACCACCAAAGGGGTTAGGTTAACCACCGCCGAGGCCATTCAGAACAACCTCGCCACCAACTTCTACCGCGTTCCCAAGGAGGCCGAGTTTATGATAACCGACCGTATGATTATGCGGACAGCCAGCGATTTTGAGGCCTACTGCTACTCAGTGGTTCAATCGGTTAACGGTATGGTTGACCAACCCGTAATCGACTACCTGAAGGATATAAAGGTGCCTACGCTCATCTTCTTTGGTGAAAATGATAATCTAATTCCCAACCGCTACCTCAATCCCGGCCGAACGGTTGATATTGCAGAAGTTGGACATAAGGCCATTACCGGCAGTACGCTGGTTATGGTACCCAAGTGTGGACACTTTATGATGTTTGAGAAACCGGATGTTTATAATTCAGAGGTTACCAAATTCCTCGACCAGCAGCAGTAGCCATGGAAGCGATTACGATTGGGAAGCACTGTGTTGTTCAACTATTGGAGGACGTTCCCTGCATCATGATTCGGTGGAACGGACTACCGCCAAGCGATGAGTTTCGCCAAGGCTGCAACACTGTGCTGGAGCTAATGGAGACGCACAAAGTTTTTAAGGTTTTAACCGATAACTCACAGGCAACGGTTTTCTCGATTGAGGATCAGCGATGGCTCAACGAGGAGTGGCTTCCAACGGCCCAAAAACTGGGTTATCGCTACTCCGCCGTGCTGGTGAGCAAGGACGATCCGTTTGTATCGTTTGCCGTAAAAAACATAATGTCCAAAAGAGATCCGGCACAGTTTCAGGCCCGTTTCTTTTACAACTTCAATGAGGCTTTAGGTTGGTTAATAGGGGTTTAGTTGAGAGAACCGGCG
>DATKTT010000045.1:0-14958 GCA_035530955.1 Williamwhitmania sp.
CAAACTTTTTAACTTTGTCAAATTAATAACGTTACCGATCTTGAGAAAGCTAATACTACTCGCTCTTGGAGCATTAATAGTTACCCTAACTATGCCTCGGTGTGCCAGCATCGGTACAATTTCTGGCGGTCCCAAAGACACTATTCCGCCGGTTTTGGTGAGCAGCACGCCAACGATGTATGAGAAAAACTTTTCGGATAAGGAGATTCGCCTCAACTTCGATGAGTATATCGCGCTTAAAGACCCTTCAAAGCAATTTTTTATTTCACCCCCCATTGAAAAACCGGCCTACCCGCTTCCAAAAGGAAAATCGGTTATTGTCAAACTCGATGATTCTCTTGCGACGAATACGACCTATACCTTTGGCTTTGGTAACTCTATTGTAGATAACAACGAAGGTAACGTGCTGAAAAATTTTCAGCTGGCTTTTTCCACTGGCGATAACCTCGACACCCTTGTGGTTGAAGGTCGAATTATTGACGCTTTTACCCAAAATATACCGGAAGGTGTAAAGGTTATGCTCTATACCAACGAAAATGATTCAGTGCCCTTTACTCAGAAACCAAATTACTATAGCTACGCCAACAAGGACGGCTTTTTTCGGGTTTCCAATATTCCGGCGGGTTCTTACAAGCTGGTAGCCATACAAGACAAGAACGACAACCTCAAGTATGACCAAGGAAGTGAACTGGTTGGATTTGTATCTACACCCGTTCATTCAATTGTGCGGAGCCGAATTGATACACTTGGTAACGATAGCACTGCACGCAATTTGCTTAGGCTAAACATGTTTAAGGAGCCCTCATTAAATCTCGCGCTCACCAACATTGAACGCATAAAAGCCAACGAAATTAAGGTGGTCTTCTCAAAGCAATCTCCCACCATTCCCACGCTTAAAGTTGAAGGCTTTTCTGGAAATCCATTCGTGGCCGAGCCATCGCCAGAAATTGACAGCGTAATTTTTTGGATAATGGATAAAAATCTAATCCATAGTGACTCTCTGCCAGTGCTTATTACCTACTCTCGAACAAACAAGAACAAGGTGCTGGAGGATACCACAGAATTACACAACCTTGAGTTTGAATCACCAAAGGAGCATGTTCGTCGTAAAAAAGATGAAAGCAAAACACCGGGCTTCAACCCAACCTTCGCAAGTAACACCAAGGATGGTATTATTCCAACCGAAAAACTTTTGCTTCAGCTGCCAAGTCCACCCCTCTCCGTTGATCCTTCCAAAATAAGTTTAATGGCAAAAACAGCAAAGGACTCGCTACCCCAAACCTTTAAACTGGTGCCCACCTTAAATCCTAGAGAGTATAGCTTTATTACAACTTGGAGAGACAGCGTTACCTACTTTTACCAATTCCTTCCTGGTGTGTTCAAAAATGCAGAGGAAGTTGAAAACGACACCTTAATCGGAAAGTTGCACCTTGCACAAAAAGAGCAGTTTGGAACATTCATCCTTAAAATCGACAATGTTCCAAACCCCATTATTCTTCAGCTGCTTAGCGAAAAAGGCGCAATGCTAAAAGAATTCCCCATTACCAAGGATATTACGGATACCCTCACCTACATTCCTGCTGGCAAATACCAGATTAAAATCATTAGCGACGTAAATGGAAATGGTAAATGGGATACCGGCAACTTGATTAATCGTATTCAGCCAGAAACTGTTAGCCTATTTATGCCCTTACCTAATAAACCGTTGCTCTTGATAAAGGCAAACTGGGAAAATGAACTTCAGCTTGATATTAAAAAGATCCTGAGCAACTAAAGAAGAAAAGCCATGTCAGTTATGCTAAGCTACGCCATATTCCCCACCGACAAGGGTTCGAGCGTATCGGAATATGTGAGCAAAGTTATTAAAATGGTGAGTAAATGCGGCTTCCCGTATAAGCTAACACCAATGAGTACCATTGTTGAAACCGAAACCATGGATGAAGCCTTAGAGGTGATAAACCAGTCCTATAAATTACTGGAACCATTCTGCGACAGGCTTTATCTCAGCCTGACAATGGATATTAAAAAAGGAGAGATGAAAAGAATGGAGCAAAAAATCCACTCCATAGAAAGTAAGATTGGTCCCGTTTCAAAATAGATCCATAATAAAAAGTGTTGATGACAAATAAAAAACAAACCCTACTGCTCATTTTGATGCTTGCCTGCAGCATCCCAGCATTCTCTCAGCTAGAGGTAGGGGTCAGGGGTGGCTTTTTGACAACCAACCGTAACTTCTTACCCGTCATCAAATCAACATCGCTCGGGAGCGTTAAGAATTACGGCTTGGTATTTACCGTTTTTGGAGAAAAATATTTAGGAATGCAAACAGAGTTCTCCATGACCGAACGTGGCTACAAAGACTCCCTTGGTTACAAACATCAGCAACAAATGGTAGAGTTACCCTTGTTGGGCCAGCTCCGATTCAGCTATAAATCCATTTCGCTTCTTTTCAACATAGGAGCATACGCCGGCTATCTTCTTAAGAGTACCGATGAGATACCAACCAGTGACAGCACCTTTATCGTTCAAAACCATGAATTTGTAAAAGGTATAGACCGGCGGTTCCAATACGGTTTGGCTGGCGGTCCCGGCATAGCCTTTCGAACCAAGCACTTCTCCTTTCAGGCCGAAGTCCGTTACTATATGGGGTTTGCCCACCTGTATAACCCCGCTATTACTGGAATGCCAATAGAATCGAGGGAGACTGGTCTCGGTGGATTTATTGGAATTCTATACCGAATTCGTTAACGGTGTAATAAAAAACAAGGTGAACTCAGAAATAGCTCGGATGATATCCGGGCTTTTGCTATTTTTATAGCTATAGTTATCTGACAAAAAATGCACAGGCTTCTTCTTTTATGCGCAGCAGGATTTCTGGTAACCCTTGGAACCAGAGGACAACCTGCCTTTGTGCAAGAAGGCAACGCCTCCTACTATGGCAGTGATTTCCATGGAAAACGGACAGCTAATGGCGAGGTGTTTTCCAAGAACAAGCTCACGGCAGCTCATCCTTCGCTTGAATTTGGAACGTTGGTTAGGGTAACCAACCTTGCCAATGGGAAAAGCGTGGTGGTGAGAATTAACGACCGTGGCCCTTTTTCAAAAAACAGAATCATTGACCTATCTGAAGCGGCGGCCAAAAAATTGGATATGGTGGGTGCAGGCACCGCCAAGGTGCGGCTGGAAACTGTGACCCAGCAGCCAACGGATACAGCCACAAAGGCTACCCCGTCGGGGGAGGGCTATGAGTTTTTCGATGTTGAGGTAACTCCGGCAAAACACACAGGCTGGGCGGTTCAGATTGGAAGTTTTGGTGAGGCGGCCAACTTTATAAGGCTAGCCGACCATGTTAAGCAGCGGTATAACCAGCACCTTTTGGTGCAAGTGGCAACTGTACAGGAGCGGCAAGTTTATCGGGTGCTGGTGGGTGAATTACCGACCGAAGAAAAGGCTAGAGAACTGCTCCTTGCTTTAAAAAGAGAGTATCCCGACGCATTTGTTACCAAATTGAACTAGTAAAGAATTCCCTGTGTTCTAAAGCTCCCCATCACAAATACCTCCTTGGGGTGAACAATCAAGACCGGAACTGGCGCCTTGTTGAGCATTTGCTGAGCGTAGCTACCAAGCACAAAGTTGCTAAGGTTAACGGACTGCTCGCTCATTATGCTAATCAGATCGGCATCTACCTGCTTGGCATAGTCAATAATTACATCCGTAATATTATCGCCCTTAATAAACTCCATCGTAACAGGAATTTTGTTAGCCTCCAAAAATTCATGTACCTGATGGGTATATGCCTTTATTTTAGTCTCGATCTCTTCTGAACCTAGACTGGCAACACCAACCACGTGTATTTCGGCACCAAAAATTGTGGCTAGCTCAGCCGTTAACGGAACTTTTTGGCGCGAGTCAGCGGTAATATCAATGGGCATTACAATACGCTTAATATCCTTGTGGCAACAGCCATGACGAATGGTGATAACTGGTCGATCGGTTGCGGTTACTATTCGGAAGGCATTGCTGCCAATAAAGAGAGCCTCAAAACCAGATGCTCCGTGAGTGGAGCATACCACCATAGAATCGTCGAAAGCCTCCACTTGTCCAACCACCTCCTTATATACTTTCCCCTTCTTAATTATGTAGCTCAATCGGCTGTGATGCCCCAACTTAGGTGTATATTCTAAAACCAACTTGTCGAATTTCTTCTTGGCATCCTGACGCTCCTCCACCAAACTGTAGCGTGCATAATCTTTCACCTTTTGCTGAACAAAAACCATTTGAATATGACACGCCATTTCCTTTGAAAGCATCACGGCAAACTTCAATCCGTTCAAGGATTCCTTTGAGAAATCTATCGGAACAATTAAGTGCTTCATGGGTGAAAATATTTTGTGTTAAGAGTAACAGAAACGCCACCTATAAACAAGCACCAAGTTAAGAATTTTTTTAAGTATAAGAATGGTGTATCTCCAAATAAAGTAGTGACGATATATCTTTTGATGTTTACCACTACCCCGTTGCAATTAAACGAATGTTTCATTTATGGCTTTAATTTTTGTTGCCGTATAAAATTAAAAAATGGTAGGGTATTGTGGCTGATATTGGTATTATAGTCAAATAGGATGTTTCACTTAATACCAACGGTCATGAAAACGTTTCTCAAAAAATTTCCATACTCCGACGAGCTGCAATATAGAACACTAATTGTATCATACTTTATTGTTATGGTCATCATCGTAGCCATTTCAAAGTTTCACTAGCAGCCATCCCATTCTATCAAATCTTCTGAATTAACAAGTCAATTTAACACGTCAAGATGGGTAGCCCAGGTTTCCTGAAAAATCAATTACTTTGCAGGATAATTAAGGCATAAGCAATGAGCTACTGCAACAATCTTTTCAACTACCAACGCGCACAGACAGTGCAGGTGGAGATTGGCAACCGTCCCTTAGGGGGATCAAACCCCATCCGTGTTCAATCCATGACCACCACCAACACTCTCGATACCGAGGCAACCGTGGAACAGTGCATACGAATTTTTGATGCCGGCGCCGACTACGTTCGCATCACTGCTCAGGGCATTCAGGAGGCAGAAAATCTTAAAAAAATTAGGCAAACTCTTCAACAGCGCGGATACAACCTACCGCTTGTTGCCGATATTCACTTCAACCCAAAGGCGGCTGAGGTGGCTGCTAAATACGTGGAGAAGGTGCGGATTAATCCCGGCAACTTTGCCGAACGGCGGCCAACTGGAACAACATACACCGAGGAGGAGCTGCATGAGGCCCAAGAAAGAATCACCACTGCGCTTTCCTCTTTTATTGCAATCTGCAAGCAACACCATACAGCCGTGCGCATTGGTGTAAACCACGGCTCACTTTCGGAGCGCATGGTGAACCAATTTGGCGACACCCCCGAAGGAATGATGGAGTCGGCGTTGGAATTTCTGAGAATATTCCGTGCCACCAACTTTCACAACCTAGTAATCTCCATGAAGAGCAGCAATACCCGCGTAATGGTTCAGTCTGTTCGGCTACTTGCCTCTCGTATGAAAGCCGAAGGAATGGCCTATCCGCTGCACCTAGGCGTTACGGAAGCGGGTAATAGCCGCGAAGGGCGAATTAAGTCGGCGGTGGGCATAGGTGCACTGCTAGCCGATGGACTTGGCGACACCATTCGCGTTTCGCTCACCGAGGAGCCGGAATACGAAATTCCCGTTGCCCAAAAGTTGGTGAACTACTTTGCCCAGCGAACCACACCCTCCAACATTGTTCCCACAGACTTTGCACCCATAAACCCCTACACCTATAGCCGGCTTCCATCCAAGGATTTGGGTTGGATTGGCGGGAACATACCACCACTGGTTTTCGTCCAGCTACCCACCGATGACGACTGGGCAACAGCAAAAGCCAATCTTGCCTCAACGCTGGGAGCAACTCCGCTACCCGATATATTTATTCAGCCTGGCAACTCCAATAAGGCTAAAGCCACCGCCTATGCTTCCGATGGCTCCATCAGCAAGGAGCTGATTTACCTCACCGCCATGCAACAACTGGGAAATGCAGCAATGGTAGATATTGACTACACCTTGATGAGCAATGAACTGATTGTCTCGTTAAAGGAAAAAGAATCCGTGGTGATTATTATAAACAGCACGTCACAAAACCCGGTGGCCGAATACCGTTCGGTGATATATCGGCTTAGGGAGGCAGGTCTTACCAATCCTATTATTCTCAAAAAGCATTTTGACGATACCGACGTGGAGGCTTTCCATCTAAAAGCTGCCGCCGATTTTGGCGCCATGCTGCTCGATGGCGTTGGAGATGGTATTTTCATTGTGGCTCCCAACCTTCCTCTGGCGGAGGTGGTTACCACCAGCTTCGACATACTCCAATCGGCACGCGTTCGCACAACCAAAACGGAATACATCTCCTGCCCCGGCTGTGGCCGAACGCTCTACAACCTGCAGGAGGTAGCTAGCCAAATAAAGGCCCGAACCTGTCATCTCACTGGGCTTAAGATTGGCATTATGGGCTGTATTGTAAATGGCCCCGGTGAAATGGCCGATGCCGACTACGGCTACGTGGGTGCCGGTCCGGGGAAAATTAACCTCTACAAGCAGACGGAGTTGGTTAAAAAGAATATCCCCCAGAGCGATGCGCTCGAGGAGCTCATTAGCCTAATTCGGGAGAATGGGGATTGGAAGGAGAGTTAAAAGAGGGGATTAGGGGATTAGGTTATTAGGTTGTTAGGAAACTGCCATAAGTAAGGTGCCACTTGTATGCGTCAGAGAAATAGTCACGCCCTGACTGGTTCTTAGCTGCAGCAGCTTAATTTCCCCGCCATTGATGGCGGGGTATAAGGCCAAACCATAGCATAGGCGAGGGCTTCAGCCCTTTACCGCCGTTACCAAAGGGCTAAAGCCCTGTCATTTATTTCCTGCTTTTCCCAACCCCCGGCCTGAAGGCGCGGGGAAATTTAGTTTGGCTATCAGTCAGGGTGCATTGTAGGAGTTATATAAAAAAAGGATTTGGTATATTCTTTGAAGCAAATAAAAATACACTTGGCCCTACCATAACGTCTCCTCCTTTGCCTATAACCTTTTTAAGTACTTGTTGACCAAGGCATGTAAATCAGCTGGCCTAACTGGTTTACTGATGTAGTCGCTGCAACCACAAGCCAATATCTCATCTCGATCATTCTCCAAAGCATAGGCCGTTTGAGCAATAATGGGCAGGTCGGGAAGAAATTGCCTAATTTGCTTTGTAGCCTCGCAGCCGTCCATCACCGGCATCTTAATGTCCATAAGTACCAGGTCTATCGACGGGTTTGCTCGGCAGATTTCAACGGCCTCGAGCCCGTTTTTTGCAGAAACTACCTGCAGATTGAAGCTGGTGAGCATTACGTTAAGCAGCATTAGGTTGACGGAATCATCCTCGACCGCCAAAACAGTTTTTATGCTGGCCCCTTCGTGCATGAGATGGATGGATGGCTCCGCTTTTACTGGCTGGGCACCATCAGCTCGCCTGTATGGTATGGTAAAGTAAAAGGTGGAACCCTTTCCCTCCTCGGATTCCAGCCAAATTTGCCCACCCATTAGCTCCACGTACGCCTTGGATATGGACAACCCAAGCCCTG
The DNA here is from genome assembly GCA_035530955.1 of Williamwhitmania sp. Classification (GTDB taxonomy): domain Bacteria; phylum Bacteroidota; class Bacteroidia; order Bacteroidales; family Williamwhitmaniaceae; genus Williamwhitmania. Next base: position 7,639 of record DATKTT010000045.1, read on the forward strand.
CACCCCCAGCCGAGCGGGTGGAGGTGGTATCGGCCTGCTGGAAGCGGTTAAATATGCTCTGATACAAATTTTTCGGTATGCCTATCCCTGTATCCCTTACAGAGAATTCTACCATTCCATCTCGAATGCCATAGCCAACCTCAATGCTCCCCTGTGGCGTAAACTTCAGCGCGTTATCTAGCAGCTTGGTCGCCACCTGAACCAGTTTCGCCTCATCGGTGAAGATGGTGGCCCCAGTATCGGTAGGTTTAAAATGCAACTCAACATTTTGGACATTTGCTCTAAATGAAAATTCCTCCTGTAACCTCGCAAGCATCTCATTCAGTTGAACGACCGATTGCTTCACTACCTCCTGTCCAGCCTGCAAGTTGGAGATACACATGATATCAGAAACGATGGTGTGTAACCGGGTTCCACTTTGGTCAATAATGTTGACAAAGTGATCTCTTTTTTCCGGAGTGAGGTTGGGGTTGGAGAGAAACTTGGTGAATCCCAATATTGCGTTTAGGGGAGTTCTCACCTCGTGGGATATGTTTTGCAGGAAGGCAGTTTTTAATCGATCGCTCTCCTCTGCCTTCTCCTTGGCCCGAATGAGCTCCAGCTCAGCCAACTTTTTCTCAGTTTGATCCTGCAAGGCACCGATTACCCGTATGGGGTTACCGGAAGAATCGCGCTGCAGGAAAGCCCGGTCCAGTACCCATGCGTAGGTACCATCCTTTCGCTGGTAGCGGTACTCATCCTGCCAAAATTCATCGTTGGAGGCAAAAAACTTGTAAATATTATCAGCAACGCGCTCACGATCATCCGGATGAATTCGATTAACCGCCTCTTGATCGGTATTTTCCGACTCCGAATTGCTCCAGCCAAAAACGGTTCCAAAGTTGTCGCTGCGCCACATTTTGTTCGTTGAAAGTTCACGCTCCCATATTACATCCCTGGTGGCCTTGGCTGCCAACCGAAAGCGCTCCTCACTCTGCATTAATAGCTCTGCCTCTCTTTTCTGAGCAGTAACATCCGCGGCCACCCCAACTATTGCTAGAGGTTGATTATTACCATCGTAGATCACCGAGGTGGAAAGGTGAACTGCTAGTTCGCTGCCGTCCCGCCTAACACCGATCAACTCCCCGTTCCAACCTCCGGCCAAGGTGGTAGGTATAATTCTCCCTAACAACTCTTGGCTGTTCTTGGGGGAAATGGCCATAAGTATTGGGTTGCCCAGCACCTCCTTTTCGCTATAACCATTGACATTCAGAAATGCCTCGTTCACAAAAATGAGTTTGTTATCCATACTGGTAATGCTCACCATCTGGTTAACGCTCTTCAGCGCATTGGCAAACAGGCGTATCTTCTCAAGGGCACTCCGGTGCTCATCGGTTTCTTGCTTTAATTTTCTATTATTATTTTGAAGCTTAACTAGAAAAAGGACCAGCAATAACGAAATAAGAGTAAGGAGTAAGGAGTTAATGAATTCATGGCCGATAAAGCTACCCCATTGGTTCGACAGCATATCTACTCCTAAAACAGCGGTGGCCTTACCAGTTTTCTTGCTTTTAATGGGAATCAAAACCGTTCGCCAGCTGCCATACTTATTACTATGCCAACCGGTTATTAACGTCTTTCCCAACACAAAAAATTGCTTGCGTTCCAACACGGTGTCGAACTCATCCGAGTATGGCACAGCTCCCACCTGCCTCGAATCGGCAATTCGTTGTAGCTGCCCGTCCTGCTCCTTGTAAAGGTATGCTTGCAGGTCTCCTTTGCCCATACTTACAAGGTTTTCAAGGATATTATTAATGATTATTGTATTAGCATTAGTTTGGACGCTATCCGCTACAAGCCGGTTTATAACATCCTTCGGCAAGGATGCCTCCATTGATCTTCCCTCATTAATTAACTTATCATTGTTTAGCTGCTCAACACGATTAATCGTTGAGCAAAGATGCCATATACCAATTGCCAATACCAGTCCTAACGGTATTGCATATCGTAGTATATTTTTAAATCGGCTGAGGATTGACATAGTCTAGTGTAGGATACATTGCAAGAACGAGAACAAAAGTAAAGAGTTTGTTTTTTTGTGACAAGGGGAGGAATTCCGTTGATAAGAAAGGAGGCGGGCATCCTTTGTTTCCATCGCCAACGGTCTTAAGCTTACTTCTTTTCAAACCCCGGCCTGAAGGCGCGGGGAAATTTGGCTATTAGTCGGGGGGCGACTTGTAGTAATCCGATATATAGGCACGCCCTGACTGGGCGAAGAGTGAGAGGGCTTCAGCTCCTTTAATAAGGTACTAAATGCAAAAACTCCGAACACTTTACAGTGTCCGGAGTTTTAGTTCTCTTGTGGGCCCAGTTGGTATCGAATCCCGTGGTTCTTCCGAGCTTTGCGAGGTTAGAATCCGCGTGGATTCCCGCGAAGCGGAACCCGCGGTTCTCTAACAAGAAATGTTGCATTGAACCGCGTGGATGCCACAAAGCGGCACCAACTCCCCTCTGATTACTCGTTAATTTTACTTTGAGTGATTAATCGTTCAATATAGTCTCTACTCTTATGTCCCTTTATCGCCATCTCCCTTTTATATGCCTCCGACCTTGATTTATATTGCTCCCAATAAACCAATTGCCACGGGATACCTCGCGAAGTATAGCGCTCCTTTCCTGCATTATGGCGCTTTACACGCTCCTTAATATCCTGTGTACTTCCAATATAGTATCCACCATCCTTTAGAGATTGAAGTATATAAGTGAAGTATGCCATTTTTATGCACAAGTTACAAAATAGAGAGGTTCGGGCAAAGTGAATCCAGCCAACGATTTTTCATATAAAACGCAAAAACTCCGAACACTTTACAGTGTCCGGAGTTCTGATTCTCTGTGGGCCCAGTTGGTATCGAACCAACGACCCTCTGATTATGAGTCAGATGCTCTAACCGACTGAGCTATGGGCCCAAGGACTTTCCCGTTCGGAAAAGTTTTCCTTATTTTGCGCTGCAATATTAAACATTTAGAACGGATTTGTCAAGACCCATTTTCAACTTTTTAAAATGCAATCAATAGTTCACAGCCTGCGCAATGCATCCATTCGCAACATTATCTTCGACCTTGGTGGTGTTATACTGCCGATTGATTACCACCTAACTATTCAAAAATTTGAGGAGTTTGGCTTTACCAACTTCCAAGAAACCTTTACCCAGGCTACTCAAATAGACCTGTTCGACAAGTTGGATAAGGGCCTTGTTGAACCTGAAGTATTCAGAACCACCATACGCACTATTGCTGGCAAAAACCTCTCCGACTCCCAAATTGATGAGGCTTGGAATGCAATGTTGTTAGATTTTATCCCATCTCGCCTGAACGTTTTAGCCCGAGTAAAGGAGCACTACAAAACCTTCCTGCTCAGCAATACCAACGCCATACACTATTCGGTTTACCTAAAACAGCTGAAGGAACAAACGGGCATTGAATCGCTTGCCAACTTCTTCAACAAGGAGTATTACTCACACCTTATCCATCTCCGCAAGCCCGACAGGGAGACCTTTGAGCTTATCCTTAATGAAAATGGGCTCAAACCAGAGGAGACGCTATTTATCGACGATACGCTTCAACACGTGGAGGGTGCTCGAAAAGCAGGGCTTAAGGCCTATCATCTAAAGGTAAACGAAGACGAGTCCATTGAGCAGCTATTTGCCCACCTGCTCTAGCATATCTCTCTATATTTTATGACCAAACCTGCCGTTGACCAATAAGTTGACAGTTTGAAGGTCAAAAATTTGTTATTTCTTCACCGAAGCATATCTTTGTGGGATTTTAAAAAATTAGCCTAACCAATTTCAATTGAAACTGCCTCTAAACCACGGTGGTTGGATAGTTGAAAACATTGGAACAGGCAGTGTTGCAGGAAAAAAAGTAGTAAGAGAAAAAATATAGCAGTCAATGAGTTCTAAATTTCCAGAATACAAAGGGTTAGACCTGTCGCAGGTAAATAAAGATGTTTTAAAAACCTGGGGCGAACACGATACCTTTCACAAGAGTCTCAAAATAAGAGAAGGACACCCCGCATTCGTATTTTACGAGGGACCTCCATCCGCAAATGGTATGCCAGGGATTCACCACGTAATGGCCCGTACCATTAAGGATGTATTCTGCCGTTACAAAACTCAGCAAGGATTTCAGGTTCATCGCAAGGCTGGATGGGATACCCATGGGCTACCTGTGGAGTTAGGTGTTGAAAAGATGCTTGGTATCACTAAAGAGGATATTGGAAAATCCATTTCGGTAGAGGAGTATAACCAAACCTGCCGCCGAGAGGTTATGAAGTATACCGACCTCTGGGAAGACCTTACCCACAAAATGGGTTACTGGGTCGACATGGAAAACCCATATATCACCTACGACAACCGTTACATAGAAACGCTTTGGAACCTCCTCAGCCGGCTCTACGAAAAGGGCCTTCTATACAAGGGTTACTCCATTCAGCCATACTCACCGGCAGCAGGTACCGGACTTAGCACCCATGAACTCAACCAGCCCGGATGCTACCGCGACGTAAAGGACACCACCCTAATTGCCCAATTCAAAGTGGTTAGGGATGCCAAAAATGAATTTCTGTTTAAGAATGCCGATGCTGATGTTTTCTTCATCGCGTGGACCACTACACCGTGGACGCTTCCTTCCAACACGGCTCTTGCTGTTGGAAAGGGAATTACCTACCTGCGCGTAAGAACATTCAACCCATACACCTCTTTGCCGGTTGTTCTAATTCTGGCCAAGGAGCTGATGGGCAACTTCTTCCCCGAGAAGAACAAGGAGCTCGGCTTCGACGATTATAAGCCGGGCGATAAGAATATCCCGTTCAAGGTGCTTTCGGAGCATAAGGGCTCCGATTTAGAGGGATGCCGCTACGAGCAACTAATGCCCTACCAGCAACCCACCGATGGGGACGCCTTTCGCGTGCTGGTTGGCGATTTTGTCTCCACCGAAGACGGAACAGGCATTGTGCACATTGCCCCCAGCTTTGGTGCCGATGACTTTCGCGTTGCCAAGCAAAACGGTATTGGCTCACTAACGCTGGTTGACAAAACCGGACGCTTCATTGATGGCGTGGGTGAATTCAGCCACCGATTTGTAAAGAACGAATACGACGATAGCATTCCCAAGGATGCTGCAACGGTGGATGTAGACATTGCCGTGAAGCTAAAAATGGAGAACAAGGCGTTCAAGATTGAGAAGTACGAGCACAGCTACCCCCATTGCTGGCGCACCGACAAGCCCGTGCTCTACTATCCGCTCGACAGCTGGTTCATTAAAACCACCGCTCTTCGCGACCGGATGATTGAACTCAACAACACCATCAACTGGAAGCCACAAAGCACCGGAACTGGTCGCTTTGGAAAGTGGCTCGAAAATTTGGTTGACTGGAACCTTTCCCGCTCTCGTTACTGGGGTACGCCGTTACCCATTTGGGCTACTGCCGACCAGAGTGAGCGCAAATGTATTGGCTCCGTGGCTCAGCTCAAGTTGGAAATGGAAAAATCGGTTAAGGCTGGCTTTATGCCGACCAACCCGCTGGCCGAGTTTGTTGAAAGCGATTTTAGCAAGGATAATTATGATAAGTTCGACCTCCATCGTCCTTTTGTCGACGAGGTAGTTCTCGTTTCCGATAAAGGTGAAAAGATGCTCCGCGAAACCGACCTCATCGACGTGTGGTTCGACTCCGGTGCCATGCCCTACGCTCAGGTTCACTTCCCATTCGAAATGGATGAGAAAGAGTTGATGCATGTATTCCCCGCCGACTACATCGCCGAGGGAGTTGACCAAACACGCGGATGGTTCTTTACCTTACACGCTCTCTCAACCATGCTCTTTGACTCTGTTGCTTTCAAAAACATCATCTCCAACGGGTTGGTGCTCGACAAGAATGGCAACAAGATGAGCAAGCGCCTTGGTAATGGGGTTGATCCTTTTCAGGCCATTGAGCAGTATGGTTCCGACACACTACGCTGGTACATGATTACCAACTCTCAGCCTTGGGATAACCTAAAGTTTGACCCAGCCGGAGTTGATGAAGTTAAACGTAAATTCTTTGGAACACTTTATAACACTTACTCCTTCTTTGCGCTGTATGCCAACATCGATGGATTCCAGAACAAGGAAGCTGAAGTTCCAGTAAGTAAAAGACCGGAAATCGATCGCTGGGTGCTCTCCTTGCTTCAATCGTTAATAGTGGAGGTAACCGACGCATTCGAGAACTATGAGCCAACGAGGGCGGGTCGCGCCATTCAGGATTTTGTTACCGAAAATCTCAGCAACTGGTATGTACGCCTCAACCGTAAACGCTTTTGGGGTGGCGAATACAACCAAGACAAGATTGCTGCATACCAAACCCTCTACACCTGCCTCGAAACGGTTTCAATGTTGGCGGCCCCCATTATCCCTTTCTATATGGATAAGATTTTTACAGACCTCAACAAGGTTTCGGGCAAGCATACAGAAGAGAGCGTTCACCTAGCCAACTTCCCCAAGGGCAACGAGCAACTCCTCGACAAAAAGTTGGAGTTGCGGATGGACATTGCTCAACGAGTATCGTCTATGGTGCTGGGGCTCCGCCGAAGGGTCAACATCAAAGTACGTCAACCACTCACCAAAATCATGATTCCAGTTCTTGACCGACAGATGCAGGAGAGCATTGAAGCAGTAAAGGACCTAATCCTTACTGAGGTTAATGTTAAGGAGCTGGAATACATCACCGATACAACAGGGGTGCTGGTAAAAAAGATTAAACCAAACTTTAAAACCCTTGGGCCAAAGTTTGGCAAGCAAATGAAGGAAATTGCCAACACCGTGGCGGCCTTTACTCAGGACGATATTTTTAAGATTGAGGCAAACGGTTTGTATGTCATCCCGTCGAGTGCTGGCGAACTATCGCTTACCCTCGAGGATGTTGAAATTCTTTCGGAGGACATTCCTGGTTGGCTAGTGGCCAGCGAAGGACGCCTTACGGTTGCACTTGATATAACGGTAACCGAGGAGCTTCGGCAGGAGGGCATTGCGCGCGAGTTAATTAACCGTATTCAAAATATCCGCAAAGATATTGGCTTGGACGTAACCGATAAGATTATAATTCGTATTGGTAAGAATTCTGCCATTGATGCTGCTATACTAAAGCATCGCAGCTACATATCGACTCAAACTTTGGCTGTTGATATCTTGTTGGAGGATTCCGTAAACGGCGAAGGCTCGCAAGAGATTGAACTTGATACCGAAATGGTAACCAGAATAAGGGTTGACAAAGCAAGTTAAGCTTTGACGGTTTTAAAATTTTTA
>DATKTT010000046.1:0-17664 GCA_035530955.1 Williamwhitmania sp.
AATTTTGCCAAAGTGTATGGTGTAGCCTTTCTGCTTGAGGAGCCGCTTTCCCTTACTTGCTGGGATAAATATGGAGTCAACCATTTCAATAGCACCTGTACCGCTTATGCGAATTACTGCAATAGCTCCGGTACCGGCAGGGGTTGCAATGGCTGTGATAATTGAATTATCCATGATTATTTTTTTACAAAAATAGGCAAGTTTACTGGTTAGGGCAAGGTTTATGTGGTATTGTGAAATGTGAGCGATGTAAAGCCAATTACAGGTTCAAACGTTGCCCTTTTACCCAAAAGGGCTCAGTGAATGCTGGAGCAGCATTTAGGTTGTCGGAGGTAATATATACGCAATGGTCTACTATTCTTGATTAGTTTGATCGATTATCAACAGTAACTGACTTATAATGATTGTTGGAGTAACCGTAAAATAAGCATCTACATTGCAAAAGCTATAGCAGTTTCACAAAAGCAATTGGTGAGGCACGTTGTCTATAGCTAATTGTGCCTCATAACTTACTGTTTTGATTAACATGGGGTCAATTATCCTGTACACAACGAACTGATTTTCCATACTTTTTATTGGCAAAACCTTGGAACGTATTGCTGTAGTTAAAAAGCATATATAGGTAGGAACCGTTTAGGGTGCTGTATTCGGTGGAACTCCACCAATCGCCCTCCACCTTCACAAAGTCAAAACGACCATCGTCAAGACGCATTCCACCACCTCTTGCATTAAAACCATGCCGATTAGAAGCACCAGTGTTGGGACTATTCCAATGGGCAAGGCCAGCCTCTTTAAGTAATCCGCCCGCCATACTTCCACCGCCTAAGTAGCTAACTAAAGAAGAAATCTCATCATTTGAAGGAACATGCCAACCCAAAGGACAGAGTTTTGATGTGTTTACAGTATACCAGTTGTAAAGCGCTCCGTATGTGCCTATATTGGCAATGGAATCGTTGTTGTACCAGCAGTAACCGGGTGTAGTTAATTTTGCCCACGATGTATCAGCTTGGACCAATGGAATGAGGGTGCCATCGTTGTACGTAGTTGTTTTAAGATTTTCGGTCATCCATTGCTGGTAACCAATTCCAATAGTTTGATAGGTATTGCCATCGTTATCGGAAACACTACCTACCAATCCAGTAATAACGGTTGTAAATGTTAAATCTTCACCATACGAAGTTCCAATATCATTTACAGCTTTTACCCTATAATGGTAAGTTGTATTGGATGTTAGCCCGCTTAAGGCTGCCGTTAGAGTATCCGCACTTCCGGTAGTGGGACTTTCGGCAGCAGAAATGAAGCTGCCATATGCAGCGGTTGTTCCATATTCAAATGAAACCACGGTGCTTAATTCGTTTGCATTAACCAAGCCATTTAATGTAACGGTTGTGGTGGAAAGATTGCTTGGTGCTAAGGTGGTGGCCACTGGTGCGCTTCCGTTAGTGATAAAGGTTTTTTCCTCACCATAAGCAGTTCCAACACTATTGGTGGCAAATGCTGTTGTATAGTATGATATGCCTGGATTTAGGTTGGTAAGTACAGCTGAAAAACTACCTGTTCCGTTACCAATGACCAACTTTGTCCCAGAAGTTGGTGCATTTGGCGAGGTTCCCCAATAAACACCACGCTCGGTGACCTCAACTCCACCACTTTCGCTAACGTTACCACCTACGGTTGCAGAATAGGTATTAATATTATATACGCTGGTGGTATAAACGGTAGGAATTTCAGGTTGAGTTGTAAAGTTGATTTCATCGCCATAGGCAGTACCCTTGATGTTGGTAGCAAAAGCTATGGCGTAATAGGTAATTGCGCGATCAAGATTTGTGAAAGTCTGAGAGAACTCACCAATACCATTACCAATTACCACCTTTGTTCCGTTCGTTCGAGGATTGGCAATGGTTCCCCAATATAGTCCCCGCTGAGTAACACTAAAACCGCCACTATCAACCACCACTCCGCCAAGTTTGGCAGAAGTCGGGGTTACTTCATCTACAGCGGAGGTGGTTACGGTGGGCATGCTAATTTGGGTCGTGAAGAAGGTTTCATCTCCAAATACCGTTCCTTTGCTGTTTGTTGCATAGGCCTTGACATAGTATTTTACGCCGGCGGTAAGACCTCTAAGTGTATCGTAAAAGGTTCCTAGGCCGGTTCCAACCTGCTGCTTTGTTCCTGATTGTTCTGGACTTGTTGCAGTTCCCCAATAAATACCTCTGTCGGAAATATCAGCACCACCATTGTTGGTAACCTTTCCACCTACCCTTGCAGAGGTATTGAATATTCCGTCAACTGAAGCCGTTTCAACGGATGGAAGAGTGATATTCTCCTTTTTCTCACACGAAAGAAATTCCATAAAAAGAAATGCAATAACCACTGCATAGATAACTTCCTTCTTCATAACAGAACAGGTTAATCTATTAGTAAATAATTATCTAAAATCGAATCACCCTTGCACCCGATTTAACCTCTTGTTCGTAGGTTATATTAAGCTGGTTCTTAATTGTAGCAACCACGTCACTTACAAATGAATCCTTATACCCTGGTTCGGTATTCAACTTAACAAAGAAGGGGTTTGTGCTAATGTCTACACCCTTTTCCCGTAAAGTTTTTTCTGCCAAATCTATGCCTTCTAGAATCTGTTCCTTGGTTACATCATAGTAGATAATGGTTCTCTCGCCAGCAACCCCATTTTCTGGTGGTTTAGCCGCAGTTGGTGATGCGTTCTTTGGCTGATTGCTCTCCATCAGGGTAGCGTAGTTTGGGACAACTTGAGACAAAACGGCATTCATCTGGTTTATCTGCTCTTTTAAGGCACTGATTTCGGCAGCTTGAGCGTTGATTTTCTGCTCCTGCTTGATTGCTAAACGAGCTCCATCATTGGCATTTAAGCCAACAGCCACATTAATATAGTCGTACTGTAGCGATTCCGAACTTGACCAAGCAACTCCTACAATCTTTTGGTATTGATCAGGTTGCATATTGTCGGGAGAAACAGCTATTCCTGTTCCGTTATTACTTCCGCTTGGCAAAATATAATCACCAATTTGAACTTTTCCTATGACCTTAACTGGAACCTGTCCCATAAAAGCCACCTTTTCATAGCTAGATTCCCTATTCTCTTGCGGCATATTCCCCAACACGATTGGCTTTTGGGAAATAACCATAAAGTGGTCAGCATTTTCAGTCGATTTGGAGATTTGCCCACCTTTTACGCCAACAATATCTCCTGGAAAGAATTTTTCAGTTAGGTCCAATTTGGGAAGCCATTCGGCATAGTCCCCAGCACCCGATTGGTAGGTAATCCCAATATTCGCGTGCTTCGATACATTGTAAATAATTGGAGCCGCCACCCCTAAAGCCAAATTTGCAATATCCATAACAAGTTGCGCTGCGGCACCAACAATAAGTGAGGGAATAGGAGCAGTTACACATGCGCCAAGACCAGCACATACAGTAGATGAAGAGGAGGCTGAAACTACCCCTGCTACGGCTTTGGCCACATCCACAGTTGAGCGAAGTATCTCATTGGCAAAAAGAACATTGTCGAAGATATATTCGGGGTCGGATAAAAGTTCGGCGGTTGTCTGCCCCTCAATACGCCCTTGAATTTTCTCATCATCCCAAAAGGTGACAAAATTATTGCTGCTACTTCGTGATCCCGTAATTTTTACAGCGAGGCCCTGAGTTCCTCCCTCAACGCGCAGTGGATAGGAATCATAGTTTGATTTATCCCCAGCTAGAGCAGCGTTAATGGTAACCTGACCTTTGAGGTTGCTTTTTGCATTTACGGTAAGCTCATTCTGCAATATGGCGGCAGAATCAACCGTCAATCGACCAGAAAGAAATGTTGGACTTCCGTTGGTAACGTTTAAGCGACTTTTGAGGTTAGTTACGCCGTCAATAATCATCGATCCGGTTGCTGTTATGTTCTTATGATAGGCGTAAGGTAAAAAGGTTAAAGGTTGAAAGCTGAAATCAGTATAGAACAGATCAGTGCCACTAAGGCTTATATCAACCTTAAGATCCTTGGGTGCTCCATTCCAGTCAATTTCAATAAAGGTGTTTGGACTGGCAGCGGTAACAGTTCCTAAGCCAATGGTAAGGTTAATCATTCCATAAGCATCAGTAGTGGTTGATTGCTCCTCCTGATATTCAATGGTGCCAAGGGCATCTAGGATTGTAAAACGGACTTGCATTGCGTGGTTTGGAAGAATGTTTCCAGAAATATCTACGCCCGGTATCTCCTGAGGATTTTTATCAATAATGACAGCCTGGTAACTTATTCCTTGGGACTGGCCAAACAGGTCAACCATCACAAAAAGTGAAAGTGCAAGGAGAAATATCTGCTTCATAGGTCGATAAATTAATTGCAAATGTCTTTATAATTAGTTAGCGTATATCAAGTTAACTGCTAACCCAACACTAATGTTATGTGTAGTATATCGGAGCTGCTCCTGGTTTTTATAGTTGCCAATAAGAAAACTTTGCCCCCCTGTATATTCACCAAACAGAATGAATTTCTTCGATATATAATAGTTTAATCCAACACCAGCCTTGAGAAAGTACACTGGCTTGTTAAACTCCTCTTTACCAATTAAGTTAAAAACTTGATTGTTCAGCTGCTGAGTTCCTTTAACCAAAAAATCGGTAGCAATGGAGCCCCTTATATAAAAGGAGAATCCATGCTGCTCATTTTGGGTGATTTTTGGTCGAAAAAATTCATAATCAACACCTACGTTTGCTCCTAAGTATGCGACTTCCCATTCATAGTAGTTTCCTAAGACCGGATCGCTCCCTTTGGCTACATACTTATTATAGGCTGCCCCGACTGTTATATGCCATGGGGAATGAAAAAGAGACCATCGAAATCCACCTCCCATGTTGTTTTGGGTGCTAGTTGTCAATTTACCAAGCGAATTGCCGTTGGAGTCTTTATAATCGAAGGAGGAAATAACCTTTCCAGCTTCCACAAATATCAATTGGCCACTTGCCGATAGCGTGAGCAATGAAAATAGTAAACCACCAAAAATCTTTTTCATCAATGTCGTTTCTGAGTTCTTTTCTATTCCTTGGTAAGCTTTGTAACAACATGCATGATGCCCGAGTCTACACTCAATATGTAAAGACCTTGGGCAAGGAAACTTAAATCAAGATTCAGCTGCTGAGTTGCTCCAAATCGATTTGTGTATTGCATTCTACCATACATATCGTAAAGAGTAACGTTGAGCTTGTCCGTAATTGACTCGGCGATTTTGACTATAACAATGGAGGAAAATGGATTTGGGGAAATTGTAACATGCAATGATTGCATCGCGCTGTTTTTATCCACACCCCTCAACGGCTGTATAAAACCTTGTCGAAGCATATATCCCTTGGCTTGATATGAATTAATTACGCTGGTTTGACCAATGCTCTGCTGATAAAAGTAGCGTTTGCCCTGGACATTAAATGTGTTGGATGATCCACCAATGCTTAAGGTAGATCTAAGCATAATTGGGACTTGAGCGTTAATGGTATGGGGCGAAAATGTTACCACTAAAACAATAAATAATAATTTTTGAAGTATACTTAAATTCAACATTACACCAATTTTTTTCGCTTATATGCAAATCAATATAAAGAGCATGGTTATTCAAGAGCAATAAACGGTGAATGAATTATAAACTCTCGAAAAGGTTATTCCCAAAAAGAGGAACTTACTTTATACATTATTGCTAACGCGATATAAATGTATTACATAAATCATTTGATCTCATACTTATAGCTGTATATTCATCAAAAAATTAATAGTTATAAGGTGGAATTACAGTGAAGATAAAGCTGGAGGCTGTTCAAAAAAAGTATAGCTTGCGTGTTCAACTCAATTAATATTGGAATTAGATATATTGCTTGCTTTGGAATTTATCAATCGATGATCTAAAATATTTACTGCTATTTGAAATACGGGGATTAATGGTTTTTTTACTGAAAATTCAGGCGTTAACTTCCATTTTTCTCCGACCTATTGGATACTAAACTGGTTGTATGATATAGTATCGAGAAACTAGTTAGTTTTGCTTTATAAAGCTTCTTTTTCCAAACATAAACCGTCTTTCTTTGTTATTTTGTGGGAAATATGCAGAACTCTTCATATTTTCACGGCATCTTATAATATCACCATCAAACTAAGCTATGAGCGTACTGGTTAACAAACAATCCAAAGTTCTTGTGCACGGCTTTACCGGCTCGGAAGGAACCTTCCACGCACAGCAAATGATAGACTATGGCACCAATGTAGTTGGAGGGGTAACCCCAGGAAAGGGTGGACAAGTTCACCTGAACCTGCCAGTTTTTAATACCGCCAAGGAGGCGGTTATCGCAACTGGTGCCGATGTGTCGGTTATATTTGTGCCTCCTGCCTACGCCGCTGACTCCATTATGGAGGCTGCCGACGCTGGAGTAAAGTTAATTATTGCCATTACGGAGGGAATTCCAACTTCAGACATGATAAAGGTAAAGGAGTTTCTGGCTGACAAACCTAGCGTAAGACTTGTTGGACCAAACTGTCCAGGAGTTATCACGCCTGGGGAGATAAAGGTGGGCATCATGCCAGGATTTATCCACAAAAAGGGCACTGTGGGAATTGTTTCCCGCTCAGGCACCCTTACCTATGAAGCCGTGGATCAAATTACCAAAGAAGGATTAGGCCAAAGCACCTGCATTGGTATTGGTGGCGATCCTATTATTGGCACCACAACGCTCGATGCAGTAAAGTTGCTAATGGCTGATCCTGGAACTGAAGGCATTGTGATGATTGGTGAAATTGGCGGAACAATGGAGACAGATGCGGCCCGCTGGATAAAGGAACATGGAATAAAACCCGTAGTTGGCTTTATTGCCGGACAGACAGCTCCAAAAGGACGACGTATGGGACATGCCGGTGCCATAATTGGTGGGGCTGAGGACACCGCTGCTGCAAAGATGAAAATTATGCGCGAATGTGGCATTCACGTGGTTGAGTCACCTGCCGATTTGGGAAAGACGATGGCAGCACTTTTGAAATAGTAAATGAATATAGTATGTTTTACCCCGGATTTTTCCGGGTTTTTTTTGTACCAGCTACAATCATCAATTTTGGGATGCAATTTCTATTTTTGTAAAAAAAACGGTGACTACGATTCATGAGATAGCACTGGCACTGGCTACCCCCGGAAAGATTCCGATTATTGCTGCTGCCGAAGCCATGGAGAACAATCCTACATTGGTTCCTTTGGTGTTTGAATTGGCAAAAGGTACACGGCAACCCATTTCTTGGCGGGCGGCATGGATCTTCAGCTATCTGGCCGACTGTGAGTCCCCCTTGTTATCGCCAATGGTTGATGATATTATTGCAGCAGCAATCAGCATTGACAACCATAGCCAACGCGGATGCTTTTTAAAGGTTCTTAGCCGGTGTAACTACAGCGTGGAGGAAGCTGGGAAACTGCTCGATTTTTGCATTGACCTTCTGCAAAAGCCTACCAACCGTCCTTCGCACAAGTTTTATTGCCTCGACATTTTGGAAAAGTTTGCCAGCCAATTACCAGAGCTAAGGCCTGAGTTGATAATGGTTGTAGCCGATGCATTACCCAATTTTGAAACCAATGTACTGCGCCGAAAGGGTAAACTATGGTTAAGAAAAATAGATAACCAACATCCCACCAAGCGAATGCGCCTAAGTGATATGCAGTAACTATTACTTTTTTAAGGCTTCAAACATTACCTCCACTGGATGTTTGGCCTGCCTGCTTGTTCCATCTTTAATTTGGTGGCGGCAGCTGGTTCCAGGTGCCACAATTACTGTTTCGGCATTAGCCTTTCGAACGGCAGGGAAAAGCACCAGCTCGCCCACCTTCATGGAGAGTTCAAAGTGCTCCTTTTCATATCCAAACGATCCGGCCATACCGCAGCATCCCGAAGGAATCTCCTTTATTTTGAAATTTTGAGGTATGGTTAGCATACGCTTAGTTGGTTCTGTGCTAGCTACAGATTTTTGCTGACAATGTCCATGGAGCAATATCTCCTTGTGCTCATCGGTGAACGATTCAGGGCCAATGTTACCCTTTTCTACCTCTCGAGCAATAAATTCTTCGAAAAGCAACGCGTTGGTGGAAATTGTTGCCGCCTTTTCTCGTAGTTCTTGCCTTACAAGCGATGGGTATTCGTCACGAAAGGAGAGAATTGCCGAAGGTTCAAGCCCAATCAACGGGGTGTCGGTGGTAACCTTGCCGTAAAGAAGTTCCACGTTTCGTTCGGCAATTCGTCGCGCCGTACGTAGCAATCCCTTTGAAATGTAAGTTCGACCACTTTCACCGTGACGTGGAATTTCTACCTCATAGCCAAGTGCTTCCAGCAGTTTTACTGCCTTAATACCAATTTCCACATCGTTGTAGTTGGAGAACTCATCGTTGAATAGCAGCACTTTTCCTTTTGAAGCAGCAACCTTGATTACACGTTTTTTGAACCAACGATTTAGGGTGGTTTTGTATAGGGTGGGTAAGTTTCTGTCAGGATGAAAACCCAACGAGCGCATTAGCAGCTTGGAGACATAGCGGTTGGTGAGGAAAAAGTTGGTAACTCCGGGCATAGCGGAACCTATGGCGTTGATTTTGGTAATGTAAGCCACCAATCTGGAGCGCAAAGGGATTCCATGCTTGTCGTAGTAGTGCTGCAAAAATTCAGCTTTAAGTTTGGCCATGTCTACGTTGGAAGGACATTCCGATTTACACCCCTTACAGCTGAGACAGAGGTCCAATACCTCGTAAATTTCTTTATGGTCGAAGGGATTCTCCTTTGTGCTGTTAGTAAGAAATTCACGAAGAATATTGGCCCTTGCGCGGGTGGTGGTCCACTCGTTACGGGAGGCCATGTAGCTGGGGCACATGGTTCCCCCGGCTTTTTCAGTTTTACGACAATCGCCAGAACCATTACAGCGTTCAGCCGCACGAACTATTCCACCGTCAGCACTGAAATCGAAAATGGTTTTTATATCTCGCGTCGGTTTACCCGGTTCGTAGCGTAGGTGGCTGTTCATTGCCGGGGTCTGAACAATTTTATTTGGATTGAAAACACCCTTAACATCAAAGGAATCCTTAATCGCCTGCATCCAGCCGTAGCACTTTTCACCAACCATAATGGAGATGAATTCTCCACGAAGTCGCCCATCACCATGTTCCCCACTTAGTGAACCCTTATACTTTTTCACCAGGTGAGCAACTTCAGATGCTACCGTTCTAAAAAGTTCCACATCTTTTGGGTCCTTGAGATTAAGGATGGGACGGAGGTGCAGCTCGCCTGTTCCAATATGAGCATGGTAAACGCAGTCAAGATTATGGCTTTCCATTATCTTGGCAAACTCATCCATATAGTCTGGCAGAAGAGCAGGAGCAACGGCCGTGTCCTCAACCACCGATACTGGTTTGGCGTCGCCGGGCATATTCGAGAGCACGCCAAGCCCCGCCTTGCGAAGGTTCCATACCCGCTTAACATCACCTCCCCAAATTAC
Organism: Williamwhitmania sp.; assembly: GCA_035530955.1. GTDB lineage: Bacteria > Bacteroidota > Bacteroidia > Bacteroidales > Williamwhitmaniaceae > Williamwhitmania. The sequence continues at coordinate 9,524 of DATKTT010000046.1, forward strand.
CGGGAAATGATATCCATAGCCGTTTTGTCGCATCTCCAATTCCATGGCGGTAGCCAGCTGCTCTATTTCAGTTCTACCATCTCTGGCAAATTCCACGATGAGGATGGCGCCGGGTTCACCTTCAATAAAGAATCGGTTTTTTCGCTGCTCAATATTGCCACGCGTAAGATCCAGTATGGTTTTATCCATCATCTCTACAGCGCCGGGATTATACTTCAGCGCAATGAGATTGGCGCGAAAGGCATCCTCTTTGGTTTTCAGATGGACGCAAACTACTGCCTTCTCTTTGGGCGGTAATGGAATTAAGTTGAGCGTAACTTCAGTAATAATTCCCAGCGTACCTTCCGAACCAGCAATGAGCTTGCTCAGGTTAAGGGGGGATGCTCCAGCTAAGAATGGTGAGGTGCTGGCAACAACGTCAAGCGCATAGCCAGTATTTCTGCGTTTTACTGATTTATCTGGAAACTGCAGTTCTATTTCATCCCTATTTGTCGGTGGTGATAGGATATCACGAATATTGCGGTAAATATTGCCCTCGAGCGTGTTGAACTTGCACTTATCTTCAAATTCAGCATTGGAAAGTGGACCAAATGTAGCCTCTGAGCTGTCGGCCAAAAGCATATTTAGTGAAACGAGGTGGTCGCGGGTGCTTCCGTATATCAGTGAATGTGAGCCACAGGAGTTGTTCCCCACCATTCCTCCAATCATACAGCGGTTGGAGGTGGAGGTTTCCGGACCAAAAAAGAGATTGTATTGCTCTAAATACTGGTTAAGTTCATCGAGAATAACGCCCGGCTGAACCCTAATCCAATGCTCCTCTACATTCAGCTCCAAAATTTCCCCAAAGTGGCGGGAAATATCTACAACCAATCCGTTTCCAACAACCTGACCGGCCAGCGATGTTCCTGCTGCTCTTGGTATGAGCGGTATATTGTTGGTCGAGGCAAATGATACCAATATTTTTAAATCGGCAACATTTTTTGGAATAGCAACTCCTACTGGAAGCTCGCGATAGGCAGAAGCATCGGTAGCGTAGAGTATGCGTTTTGATAAATCGGTATGTAGTTCGCCATGGAGATGTTTTGCCAATGACGAAAGTTTAGTGCTTTTATGGTCAACTTTCATTACTCTTTATTTGGCCCTAAAGTTAGAAAATATGGACTAATTATTGTTTCAACCGCTTATCTTGATAAGCGGTTTTCTCAAAAATGGCTAACTTCGTAGCACATTTAATAGCTACCGTTGTCCCTTAAATTGGAATTTACCATGCCCTATTTTAGAATTTGGATACATATTGTTCTAGTTACAGAAGATCGAAAGCCTTTAATAACAGGACAAGTAGGAGAGGCATTACTTCAACAATTCCGCCTGCTTGCCATGGAAAAGGGAATTTTGGTTGACTGCGTTGGCGGCGGGGAAGAACATCTTCATCTCTTGGTTGCAATGGGTTCAGGGCAAAGTATCTCACAGGTTGTGGAAACACTTTCTATCGTTTCTGAAACCTACGTAAGTTTGAATAAGCTCTCACCAACCCCTTTCAGTTGGAATGGCGACTACTTGGCATTTTCTGTAAGCCATTCGCTGGTAGATAAGGTTCGGGAATACATTAAAGGTCAGTCCACTTTGCACCAACGTCGATCCTTCGATGATGAATATCTTGAATTCTGCCAAAAGCATGGCTTTGTCTCTACCAAGTAAACCTTTATTATTCCATTCCATATTTTCCATATATGGAAAAGGAGCGGCACTGCACCGCTCCTAAATCCAAAATGTGATTGTTGCGTTAACTATTTCTTTGTGTAGAAGTTCGTGCTTTCAAAAATTTTATCGGCACTTTTGGCTATAAAGCCATTGTATAACTTACCGTTAGGAAGCGGGAAACGCTCGGCAAATTCGTAGTAGCAGGCAGGGATTTTGTATTTCCCTTCCACAAAATCCACCTCAACAATATCGGCCATAATACTGCTTTGCTTGAGCAACTCCTCCTTAGTTCCCTTAATCTCACCACCAGCGGTATTCATCATAAAACCATTCTGCATGAGCATTTCGTCGAGTAGTTCAATACTGCTGATGTTTTTCAATGCATTTACACTTACAGTGAAATGGTTGGTCCTAAAACCATACACGTATAACCACGCTGCATACTCGCTTTCTTCCCTAAGTTTCTGGTAAGTTTCATAGGAAGGCGTTCCCCAAAGATTACCGGAAAAGATGAGATATTCAGGATCGAGTCTATTTTTTGGAATAGCATTAACAGATTGATTGATTGCTTCCTGCAGAAATGGACTAAAGTCTTCCTTTATGAGCTGGCTTATGAAAACCTTGGGCATTGAGGGGTTGTCCTTATGCTCGTAATGTTTGGCAAATAGGTGTTTTTGTTCAAAAGTATACTGCCCCTTTTCAACATAGCCGTTCAGGGTGAAAGGGGTAGCCATCACGTCGATGCCAATTCTCTCCATGTTAAAGGTCCGGAAAGCAATGTGGTCATTTGCAACCGTCTCTCCTTGTTGTGTAAGCAGTTGCATGATCTTTTTCGCTGAAGGATTCTGGTCTGAATACTCTTTCCAAAGTCGGTTGTAAATTTGGTCAAGCTTCATGATACAAGTAATAAGTTAGGGTTCGTTTTTTTCACTAACAGCATCTACAAACGATTGTTCACACAAAAAATTCAAATCATAAATGCAAAGAAATGAAGCATCTAGCAATTTCGGCACAATTTTCATTAAATGTGTTATAAAAAAGGTTTATTTGCTGGTATACCCCACATTTTTCAGTAATTTTACGACGGAAAGGTGCTAAATTTATCTTTCTGTATTTCAATGACTTGTATATCCAGTGGGGTGCTAAAAAGAAATGATTCGACCAAAAATCGACTTTGCAGTCTACCGTGCAAAGTGACTTCTGGCACTTCTCAACACCTTGCAATGACTGCAATTTCTCTTTTCAAAATATTAACCAAATCATAATTTCAAGAAATGGTAATTCTCGTATTAAACTGCGGAAGTTCATCCATTAAGTATCAGTTAATTGATATGCTGAGTGATGAATCGAATAATTTGTTAGCAAAAGGTCTTGTTGAACGCATTGGATTGAACGATGGCGTGTTAACTCATAAACCGGTTGACAAGGATAAGTTTGAGTTAACCAAGAGTATACCTGACCATACGGTTGGCATCAACCTTATTCTAGAGGCGCTAGTGGATAAGACTCATGGCGTAATTGCAAACCTTAAGGATATTGTTGCTGTTGGCCATCGCGTAGCACATGGTGGTGAGTTCTTCACCGAGAGCGTGCTTGTAAGCCCAAAAGTTAAGGACGAGATTGAAAAGTGTATTGAGTTGGCACCGCTCCACAATCCAGCAAATTTAAAGGGAATTCTTAGCATGGAACACCTTCTTCCCGGTGTTCCTCAGGTGGCAGTTTTCGACACTAGCTTTCACCAGAGCATGCCTGCACACAGCTACCTATATGCTATTCCTTATAAGTTTTATGAGAAGTACCGCATTCGTCGCTACGGTTTCCATGGAACTAGCCACAAATATGTTGCTCTTAAGGCTTGCCGTATTCTTGGGATGGACTTTAACAATTCAAAAATTATTACTTGCCACCTTGGCAATGGGGCATCGGTAACGGCCATTGAAAATGGCAAATCATTGGATACTTCCATGGGCTTTACACCTGTTGATGGACTTATCATGGGAACCAGAAGTGGCAGTGTTGATCCTGGAGTGTTACTCTACTTGGCCGATAAGGAAAACCTAAACCTTAAGGGTGTTAACGATTTGATTAATAAGCAGAGTGGTATGCAGGGCATTTCTGGCATTTCATCGGATATGCGCGACATAGAGTGTGCTGCCGCAAATGGAAATGAACGCGCAATACTATCCCTCGACATGTACTACTACCGAGTAGCCAAGTTTGTTGGGGCCTATGCTGGGGTTATGGGAGGCTGTGACCTGATTGTATTTACCGGTGGAATTGGCGAAAATGACCCAATTCTGCGCGAAAAGGTTTCATCCAAGTTTGCATATATGGGCGTTGATTTCGACTCAGAGGCAAATAAGGGTGTAAGGGGTAAAGATAAACTCCTCACTAAACCTAATTCTAGAGTAAAGGTAATGGCCATTACTACCAACGAAGAGTTGGTTATAGCCACCGATACTCGGAGCATTGTAAGTAAATTGAGTTAAACCAACTTTAAAATCAATTATATGGCAATTACAAAACTTGAACAGATTTTTGATGTTGTTCGTAGCAAGGGTAAAAAACGGTTAGTTGCAGCATTTGCCAACGATTCTCATACCATTGGTGCTGTGAGCATGGCAATAGACATGGGCATTATTGACGGCATTCTTGTTGGAGATGAGGCAACCATTAAGAAGGTATGCGAAGAGGAAAAAATTGATATTAAGAAGTTCCGCATTGTGCAGGAGGCCGATGAGATGAAGGCTGCCAGCAAAGCTGTTGACCTTATCAATAAAGGTGAAGGTGACATTCTCATGAAGGGGTTGGTTAGCTCCGATAAGTATATGAAGGCCATCCTCAATAAAGAGACTGGATTGATGCCTCCTAAGGCGGTTCTTAGCCATGTAACGGTGATTGAGGTACCTACCTACCATAAACTGCTTACGGTAGGTGATGTTGCCGTTATCCCTGCTCCCGATTTTGGGCAAAAACTCGCTATTACCAACTACGTAATTAAGGTGGCTCAATCCCTACAAATAGAAAAGCCAAAGGTTGCGATTCTGGCTGCTACCGAGCAGATGCTGGCTGGAATGCCTGCCTGTGCAGAAGCTGCCATGATTGCAAAAATGGCCGACCGTGGGCAGATTAAGGGTGCCGTTGTTGATGGCCCATTGGCTTTGGATGTGGCAATTGATAAGGAAGCTGCCGATATTAAAAAGGTTGGCGGATCAGTTGCCGGCGATGCCGATTGCATTGTATTCCCCAACATTGAATCGGGCAATGTATTCTTTAAAACTTGCACTAAGCTGGCAAAGGGCGAGCTGGGTGCCATGGTTATGGGGGCTAAGGTTCCATGCGTTCTTACATCACGTGGTGATAGCGTTAAGTCGAAAATGTATTCCATTGCATTAGCGGCTCTTTCTGCAAAATAGCATTTACCAACCCTGAAAAAAAACTATATGGAAGATTTCAGAGTATTGGCAATAAATCCAGGTTCAACCTCAACAAAGATTGCGGTTTACCAGGGAACAAAATCTATTTTTCTAAAGAATATTAAGCATTCTTCGGAGGAATTAGCTCCATTTTGCAAGATAACCGACCAATTTGAGTTCCGGAAGGATATTATTCTCCGAGAGCTTGAATCGGCTGATATCCACCTAGAAACAATTGCTGCGGTTGTTGGCCGGGGTGGGTTAATCAGACCCATTGAATCTGGCGTTTACCAGGTGAGCGAAAAGATGATGGAAGATCTTCGCATTGGTGTAATGGGTGAGCATGCAAGCAATCTAGGCGGTTTAATTGCCGATAACATTGCTAAATCGTTGCCCAACGCACAGGCCTACATTGCCGATCCGGTGGTGGTGGATGAGCTGCAGGAGGTAGCACGAATCTCCGGGCACCCCAAATTTGAAAGGGTATCCATATTTCATGCGTTGAACCAGAAAATAATCGCAAAAACCTACGCTAAATCGCTCGACAGAAAGTATGAGGATGTGAACATCATTGTTGCGCATTTAGGTGGAGGAATTTCCGTTGGAGCGCACTCTAAGGGACGGGTTATTGACGTGAACAATGCCTTGGATGGAGAGGGACCTTTTTCACCAGAGCGTTCTGGCACTTTACCATCGTACGCCTTGGCAAAGCTCTGCTTCAGCGGTAAGTATACCTTGGAGGATGTTAGAAAGATGATAACGGGCCAAGGCGGATTAATTGCATTTCTTGGTACCAACGATGCCTACGAGGTGGAAGTTAGGGCTAAGGCTGGTGATGAAAAGGCTAAGCTTATACAAGATGCCATGGCCTACCAAATTGGCAAAACCATTGGATCCATGGCTGCCGTGCTAAAAGGAATGGTCGATGGCATTATTCTCACTGGAGGAATTGCCCACAACCCCTTTTTAGTAGATTACGTAAGGGAGATGGTCCGCTTTATTGCGCCAGTTTTGGTCTATCCTGGAGAGGATGAAATGCAAGCCTTAGCGTTGAATGGGCTGCTAGTCCTTCGTGGTGAAATTGTTCCAAAAGAATACAACTAGGGAAATCCTCTCTTTTGGCTAAAATTAAAAAATGGCTGCTCTACATAGGGCCGCCATTTTTTATTGTTGCCATTGAGTTGTTAAGGCGTTGTTATGGCAACTGGAATTATTTTTCCATTGAAGAGCCCACTGCCAGTGAGCGCAAAGTCAGCAATCCATTGGGCCATACTGGGCGCACTAACTGGCGATTTATAACCAGGAAAGGCTTCGTTTAGCATTGGGGTATTCATCGAACCAAGCGCTAGGCAATTAACCGAGATGTTGAACTCCATTAGCTCCTCTGCAAGACATTCTGTCAACACTGCAAGGGCTCCCTTGGTGGAGCTGTATATGCTTAATCCCGGAAATTTCTGGCTTCCCTGGAATCCCCCCATACTGCTAATGTTGAGTATGTGAGGAGTGTTGCTCTTCCTAAGAAATGGTAGCAGTAGCCGGCTAAGTTGAGCAGGTGCCAAGAAGTTTACCCTGAGCATTCGCTCCGTTTCAGCAAGAGAAATACTTTCGAAAGGCTTATTAATGAGCAGCCCAGCATTGTTAATAATTATGTCAATATGGGGTATTAGCAGCGCTATCTTTGGCAGTAGTTCTTCCTCATACTTTTCAACCATTTCAAGGTCAAATGCAATAGGGTAGAGGTGCGCCTTCATATTCTTCCGAATGCACCCGTTTTTTAATTCTTTCAGGCCAGCCTCGTTCCTTGAAATAGCAACTATGCTGTGGTCACCCAGCTCTGCAAATCGTAAGGCGAGTTCAAAGCCTAGCCCTCTACTTGCTCCGGTAATTAAAATATTCATCTTCTGGTGGATTATTGTCTGTAAGCAAAAATATGCATTTATATTAAACCGTTATAGCATTATAAATGCAATGTTTTGCAAATGGTATCAGCAGAAATGGATATTTGTGGCATTTGACTATTTTCGCTATGGCGTACATTTTCAGCATTTGGGAATTTGTTTTTAACTTGTGAGGCATTAAAAGTAGATGTTCATTTGCTGAAGAAAAAATAGAGTAGATTTGTCCTAATTTGTTTTCATCTTGTTAATTAAGACATTTTTATACGGGTGGGTAAGTGCTTAAAAAATATGGAAATGAGACATTACATTGCTCTTCTAGGAACATTTGTTTTGCTGTTTTTGTCAGAAATAGTTAACGGCCAATACTATGAGCCAGAAGCAGCAAAGAAGCCAAATCCTTGGTTTTTTGGTGGTAGCTTTGGCTTTTCTGCGGGATCTGTTACTGCGGTAGACTTAGCACCAATAGTTGGCTATCGCTTAACTCCACGTTTCTCGGTAGGAGGTGGTATTAACTACCAGTATTACAAAGCTAATAACGAAAATTATGGACTTCCTAGCTTTGAAACCCAAATTTATGGAGTAAATACCTTTTTATCTTATGCTGTCATTCAAAATCTTGACAACATTGGCATTATGGGATTGGGGGGCATCACCCTTCATGCAGAATACGATGGTTTGAGCCTCGAACGACGCTATTTCGATTACCCTTCATTTCCTGAAAATGGTCGAATGTGGATTTCAAACTATTTAGCTGGTTTTGGTCTTGTACAGCCTCTTGGAGAACGGTCATCGGTTAGTATTCTATTCCTTTGGAGTATAAATCCACCTGCCGTTTCACCTTACTCAAATCCTGTGGTGAAGATTGGCTTCAACTTTTAACCAACTATTTTTTTGTCAAAAATATTAGGGGAGATGATCAGTTGTGCTTTTCATATTGTTGAATGATAGTTGTTTAATTAAACCAATTATCATTTTGCAGATTAGGATTATTAATTGTTCCTTTGCACAAAATTTTTTTACAGGTATCAAAAATATAAGCTGATGAATATTGCAAAAGACAGGGTAGTTGCTCTTACCTACGAGTTGACAGTTGACGGTGAGATTATCCAGACCGTTGATAATACCA
>DATKTT010000047.1:0-7142 GCA_035530955.1 Williamwhitmania sp.
CCATTTTCACCAGGGGTTCCATGAATGGCGATAAGCGCACAGTCAAACAAAATCTTATGGCCATCGAGCTTCAGGCTAAAGTCATTTTTATCGATGTGGTGCTCATTGCCATGAGAATCGTTCATATACCACTTTTGGCCCTTAACCGTTATGGTGTAGGGGATATACTTTTCAGGAGTAAGAACCTCGCTAATTTGAGCCGCACTTTGCACAGAAATCACCCATTCTGAGGAGTCTCCACCAGCCATTATGGCTATGTTTCTTTTCATCCGTCATGAAATTTTAGGTAGGAAAGTTATTAAAAAAAAGGTGCGATTACGCACCTGCTGAACCAAATGCTGCTCCATTTGTAATGTTTTACCCAACCATCTAACTTTGTTTGGGTTACCCTTTACACATCTTCGTTAGAAAGGTCTCTTGACGAAATGTAGGTTCTCCACTTTTCAATAACTTCCTGCATATCGGCAGGTATTTCGGAGGTGAACAGCATCTCCTCTTTTGTAGTGGGATGCACAAAGCCTAAAGTTTGAGCATGAAGTGCATGACGTGGAAGCAACTTAAAGCAATTGTTTATAAACTGCTTGTATTTGGTAAAGGTTGTTCCTTTCAGAATTTCGTTTCCACCATACTTTTCATCGTTAAAAAGAGGATGCCCAATGTGTTGGAAATGCGCTCTAATTTGATGCGTCCTTCCCGTTTCTAACCTGCATTCTACCAGATTGACATAGCCTAACCGTTCCAAAACTGTATAGTGGGTAATTGCCTCCTTGCCATGGCTTTCGTCGGTGAAAACGGCCATTTTCTGTCTGTCGTAAAGGCTTCTGCCTATATTGCCAACAATGGTTCCGGAGTCTTGAGCCAAGTCACCCCAAACTAGGGCAACATAGGTTCGTTTAGAGGTATGGTTAAAAAATTGTTTGGCCAGCATGTTGTGGGCAAGTTCATTCTTGGCAACCACCAGTAGCCCAGTTGTATTTTTGTCGATACGGTGGACCAGCCCCGGTCTAACCTCCCCATTTTGGTAGGTAGGTAGGTCTTTAAAGTGGTAGACAAGTGCGTTTACCAAAGTTCCCGTCCAGTTACCATGACCGGGATGCACAACCATTCCGGCGGGTTTGTTTACCACCAACAAGTCGCTGTCTTCATAGGTGATGTTAAGAGGAATATTCTCTGGAATTAATTCGGTATCCCTAGGCGGGTAGGGCATTACGATGGAAATAAGGTCGAGTGGTTTGACCTTATAGTTTGACTTAACCGCCTTGCCGTTGACCAGAATGTTTCCCGCGTCAGCGGCGTTTTGAACTCTATTTCGTGAGACGTTTTCAATCTTCTGGGATAGGAACTTATCTACCCTCAAGAGCGATTGTCCTTTGTCCACAACGAACCTGAAGTGTTCGTAGAGTTCCTGCTGCTCTTCGTTTTCCCCCTCCAAGAACTCTTCGTTCTCCTCCATGTCTGCCATAGTTTTCTATCGTGAAATAATGAGTTTTTTGGTTGTAACTCCATTTTTAGTTTGAACTCGAACCAAGTATAGGCCGTTAGGCAGTTCTGCAATGCTTGATTGCTGGTTGGCCGTTAGCTGTTTGACGAGCTTTCCGGCCATGTCGAAAACCATTACGGGGATTGGTACCTCGTTCTGGCCGACTTTTACCATTACGGCATCGGTGGCTGGATTTGGAAAAACAGCCATGCTTTCAGTAGATTGAATAGGTATCACATCCGTTGTTGGACCAATGTCTACACCAAAAACGGGTCTTAGCATTAGTGTTCCATCGAGGCTTGAATTGATCCAATTTCCAGTAAGGTTATAAAATAGTTTACTCTGGCTGTTAATATTTCTGTCGAATCCAACGTTCAGCATATCGGATGAGACCTGTTTCCATCCAACGTAGAAGGTACCATCAATGAACTGTGCATGGTTCAACTTAATGTAAGCAAACTTGTTCAGCGAGTCGGTGTAAATTGGGGTTCCACCTTGTTGGCTGTATATTTCATTTCCTGGTATTCCGTTGTTGTCAGACCAAACCTTAAGGTAAAATTGAAGAGGTGCGGCGGTAGGATCCTTAAGAGTTCGATTAAAGTAAATGTATATTCCGCGAAGGGTGTCTGCTTTTAGTGGAGTAAACTTGAGGGCAACCATGGCATTTTCGGCTCCCTCTCCAGAAATTCCGTAGCCATTCTCGGCGCTACCGTCATCGTAGGCGTAGTAGTTTTTGAACACCTGCTGGCGAGTGATGGTGTCGTTCCACCTAAAGATCTTTCTGTTGGCTGAAATATCGGTCAGCAGGTATGCCTTGACTTTGAATTCCGCTGAATCGGCATTTGGAGAGGTTAGGGAATAGTTGAATAGTCGCTGAAAGATGGTCGATTGCAAGGGGTCAATATTCTCGGCACCTCCAGAAAAGGAGTAGGTAGATTGGCTAAGTTCGTTCGTAATTTCAAATAGCCGAGTAACGTTCCAAATGGTGTTTCCCAAATTTTGGTAAATAGTTGTAAGCGTATCGGGCTGAGGGTAGACAACTGAATTGTCTCCTTGCGTAAAATGAGACCAGGGTATAGACTCGTAGTTCTGAAGAAGCGAGCCAAGTGGTTGCGAGAATGCAACGTCGTTGAGAAGCGTATCGTTGACGGTTCTACCGCTGTTAAGATAAACCATGTCAATATTCCACTGGTCGGCATTCCCTTGAAACCCTTTTAAAAAAGAGTTATCTACCAAAGAACCAATATTGTAATACTTAATGCTGAAGCTGTCGGTTAAAAAGTAGCTTTGGTTAACCTGAATCATCACATGGTGAAATGAATCCGTTACAGCCTGAGTCACCACTTTCTGTACTCCGGTGAGGTAGTTGTTTTCATGAATCGTTCCACTAACAACGTTTGCCGACCAAACCTTAATCCAACTTTTCAGCGTATTTGAGTAAAATTTCAACACCAACGAATCTGCCAAATCTGGCACATCGCCATAGCCTCCCGGCTGGTAGTCAAAGCTGAAGAAGATATTGTTGCTCCCTGGATAATTAAGGTTGATAGGCAGGGAGGTTAGCGAGTCTGCCATAAAAGGATCAACAGATGCATTAGTATGAAGGTATCCTTGTCCGTCGAGCAGGTCAAAGGTTGCCACACCAATGCTTGGTGGATTCATGCCGTAAGTTTGGTTCATGTCAACTGGACCGGTTTGCCATATCGTGGAGTCTGGAATGCTACCCGGCTTGGCAAAGTCATCAAAAAACGGAAGGCTCAGCGTAGAGGCTCCTCGTGTTACGAGCTTGGTCATGGGCTTTCCAGAATGCCTCAACGAAGGACGTTCACTAAGTCCAATCAGCACTTCCTGCCCCAAGCAGTTCAGGCTAATGGTGAGGATTAATATGGCAAAAAACGCTTTTTTCACAGCTCGTATTTAAATGTAAAAGAAGAACCTCCGTTTTGTAATAGGAGGGCAAGGGGTTACTCTTCGTCAACTTCAGTTGAATCATGTTCAACTGGTTTGGTGATCGTTGAGGGCACAGGGATTCGGGATGTGTTAATGGTAAGCCAAATGTTTACCCTAGAGCCAAACCTGTATCCTGGATTTGATGTTGGTGCTGGATACTGGTTGTAAACCTTGGCGTTGATGGAGTCTGCATAGGTTTTTACCGTCTCATCATATCTAACCTCACCCACATTGAGCGATGATTCAAATATTCTGCTTTGTGCCTCATCGGCAGAAAGTCCTGCTAAAATTGGTATACCAGTTTGTGGATTGCTGATTCCCAAACCAAGTACAAGCTCAACTTTTGAGCCGCGGGGAACCCTTGTCCCTGCAGCAACAGGAACACCTTTAATCTTTTGAGCAAGAACGTTATTTGCAGCAATATCGGGTGCATACGAAAGTTTAGCAATTTTAAGACCTTGTTGATCGAGCATCGCCTTGGCCTGCCTGTTCGAAAGGTCAATAAGGTTAGGCATTGGCACCATAATAGGAATTACGGCATTAATGGTCAGGAATATTCTTCGACCGGATTTTACATCTGTGTTGGGTTTTGGAATTTGGTCGACAATGGTCCCCCTGCTTCGTGAATCAATATAGACAGAATCTGAAACGTCAAGTCGTAGATCACCTCTGTTGGGGGTCTTCAACGCTTCATCTATAGTTAGCCCCGTGAAATTGGGCACGGAGTAAGTGCTGCCGTGGCGGGTGAAGATATTGAGGGCAAGCATGGTGAGCAGCAGCAGCAGCAGAAAGCCAGCGAAGGCGTAGAGAACATTCCTGACATAGAAGTTATCTAGTGCTGCTTTACCCGATCTAACGAGGAACTCCTTAATTTGCATGATGATTTTTTGTTTGTAAACGACAATTTGGTGAAAAAATTTTAAATGGGCTTGTAATAGCTATTTCGCTCAGCTGGAATTTTTCCAGCTTGCTCAACAAATGTTCTTGTTTCCGACACCGTCATTGGCGTAAAGACTTTACCATCCTTGGAAGTGCTGTAAATCCTTGCTGGGTTTTCTGCAATTCCACTCAAGTCGCTAACACCAAAGTTAAACGACAGCTGCGTGGGTTCTTTGCCAATCATTGGCCAGTAGACTACGTGATGGTCAATGTTGTCTATGAAAATGCGCGCCACGGCAAAATTGCGTAAGTCCTCCACCAGTGGTACCTCGCCAAGTGAGGCCAGATTGCTATTCTCTTTTTTATACTTTAAAGGGATAAAGCTCAGGAATCCAGCTGTTTTATCTTGAAGCAACCGGAGTTCGTTAAGGTGTTCAATCCGGTGTTTGTAGCTTTCTATATGGCCGTAAAGCATGGAGGCGTTGGTTTTAATGCCAAGTGAATGAGCCATTTCATGAATATTCAGCCATTCATCTCCAGTAAGTTTCTCAGGTCCCAACTTTTCTCTTACCTCAGGATGAAATATCTCGGCACCACCACCAGTAATTGAGTTTATTCCAACCGAATGAAGCTTTTGCAACACTTGCTGCATAGTCATCCTTCCTTTTTTAGCAACAAAGTGGAGGTCGGTAGCTGAAAAGGCTTTGATGTGTATTTGTGGAAAAATTCGTCGGATCATCTCTACCACTCCTACGTAGTGATCGAGGCTATGGTCGGGATGGCATGCTCCAGAAACCACCACCTCGGTTAGTCCTTTATTTTCATTGCGGTGGAGAATATCGGCCAACTCCTTCAGGGTGAGATTCCACGACTCCTCGTCTTTGTTCTTTTTGTATACAGAGCAAAAAGGGCAGCTGTAAAAGCAAATATTGGTTAGCTCAACGTGTAGACTTGTGTTATAAAAAACTTTACCGCCATTTTTTTGCTGATTAATTGAATCGGCTAGGTAGGCGAGTAGGCCAAGTGGCGCGCTTTGGTACAGTGCAAGTCCATCCTCCGGTGTAATTCGCTCACCCAACAAAACCTTAGCCGAGATCAGCCTCAATACAGGGGGTATCAGCTGATCGTTTTTGTAGAAGTTGAACAAGTTGAGATTCATGGCTGCCAATTCAAGTTTAGAAGAATTGCAGGCTAAAGATACAATTTTAACCCGAAGGATGGCCGATACTGCTGGGACTTTAGGGGACAAAAAAAAAGTAAAGGAACTTCCTTTACTTTCACAGTATTGTAGAGTTTTATTATGCCTTATGCTTTGTCTCGTCAGAAACAGAAAGTTTTTTTCTTCCTTTTGCTCTTCTTGAGGCAAGCACTCTTCTACCATTATGGGTAGCCATCCGCTCTCTAAAACCGTGCTTGTTTTTTCTTTTCCTATTCGATGGTTGATAAGTCCTTTTCATTGGGGGTAATGTTTTTCTATCGTTTAACTCTGTTTTTTCTTATTTCGGGTTCGCAAAGGTAAACTTTTTTTCTTTTTTGCAAAAAACTTTTTCCGATTAATATACAAAGGTAATGAATGCAAATGGCTATCGTTGAATGTAAACCACTTTCTTTGTTTCAAAGAAGGGGTCGTCGAAGAGTTGGTGAATATCAATTATTTCATGGGAGGTCTTTATTTCCTTGAGTTCGGCTCGCAAATCACCTCCTTTTAAGTAGAGAATGCCGTTTGGAAGAGCGCATCTACCTCCTGGCACGATGAGCTTCCAAACCCAACTTTTAAATTCCGCCATAGGAGCAACTGCCCGGCTAACCACAAAGTCAACCTTTTCTTTTAGTTCTTCGGCTCGTCCTCTTATAGCCACTGCGTTTGTAAGTCCTAATTGCTGGATTACATCATCAACAACAGTAATTTTCTTTGCGATGGAATCGATAAGGGTGAAGTGGCTATCGGGAAACATTATGGCCAAGGGAATACCTGGAAATCCTCCTCCTGTTCCGACATCTAAAATTTTGGTACCAGCAGTAAAGGTAACAACCTTGGCAATGGCAAGTGAGTGAAGGACATGCCGTATATACAAAAATTCAAAATCTTTTCTGGATATGAGATTAATCTTTGAGTTCCAATCGAGGTAAAGGGGCCAAAGCTGCCGAAATCGATCTTGTTGCAATTGGGTAAGATCGGGAAAATAGTGAAGTATTTCTTCCATTTTAACGTTTGTGCTGGCTGTTTTTTAAGATATTGTATAGGAGCTCACGGGCTCTAAATAGCTGTGCCTTAACGGTACCAAGTGGAAGATCAAGCTCGTCAGCTATCTCTTCGTAGGAGTATTCCTTAAAGTAGCGAAGCTCGATAAGGGTTCGGTATCGGGGTTTGAGCTTTGCCACTAACCCTTGCACCAGAATAACATTTTGTTCCTTAATTAGAGTTTCTTCGGGATCGAGGGTGTTGCTCTGAATGGTGGTGGGCATTTGTATCGGATTGTCGGCGTCTTGTGGGTGGTCGATACTGATGAGGTTTGCCTTTTTTTTCCGAATAAAATCGATGCAATTGTTGGTGGCAATCTTAAAAAGCCACGTGCTGAAGGCGTAGCTTGGGGTGTACTGGTGGAGATTCTTAAACGCCTTTCCAAATGCTTCTATGGTAAGATCTTCTGCATCACTTTTGTTGTTTACCATTTTTAGCAATAGGAAGTAGATGGCATCCTTATACCGGTCCATAAGATCAGCATAGGCGCGCTGGTTGCCGTCTATTGCTTGCCTTACAAGTTCATAGTCGTACCTTGCTTTTTCTGAAAGATTCGACGTTAATTCCATTTTGGGCTAAGGGTTTTCTTAA
>DATKTT010000048.1:0-10711 GCA_035530955.1 Williamwhitmania sp.
ACAAAAAAGCGTTCCTATAAATCCGAGATAGAGCATTGTAATAGTTTCGCCACCCGAAAGCGCAAACGAAACGGGCTGGGTAGAGACGTATAGCACGAAACTCAAAATAGCAGCAAATAGGAATTGATACCCAATGAGCGAAAACACCTCGGTTTTCTGAACGTATCGCCCGGCTAGAATAAGGTGCCATGCCAGCGAGAACGACGTAATAAGGGTGATTAAATCGCCTATGTTCAAGGCCGTTTGGCTATCGTAAGCAAGCAGGTATAGCCCAATAAACACAACAAACAGAATGATTATCTCCTCGAACTTCAACTTCCGCTTAAAAAAAACGAACAGCAGAATAGGAATAATAACCACTCCCGCACCCGTTATAAATGCGCTGTGTCCGCTGCTGGTATATTTTAATCCAATGGTTTGCGAAATGTAGGTGGTGGCCAGCAGAACACCCAGCACCATTCCTCGGAGTAGATTTGTTCGGTTTAGGAGTGCCTTTTTGTCCTTAAAGTAGACAAATGCAAGCATGGAAACAGCGGCAATAAACGTCCGGATAAATACAAGGTAATACTCATTAACAGTTGCTACCGTATCCTTGATTATAAAAAAAGTTGAGCCCCAAATAACGGTAGTAAGGACCAGCAGAAAATACTTCATTCCAAGCTTCTTAAAATTGCGCCGCAAGATAGCTTATGTTTGGTGTCAATACACATCCAGAGCCTATTTTGAGTTGTGAGTTGTGAAATTAGAAACTGGAACCGACCGAAAGGAGTTCGGCGTAGCCAAATTAGAAACTGCTCCCCCTACAGCCTAAACACCTACAGTCTAAAAACCTAAACTCCTACAGCCTAAACTCCTACAGCCTAAATACCTAAACCCCTACAGCCTATCTTCCCCTACTTCCCCCTCACATACTGAACCGGCCACTCCACATCGTCGCCCAGCTGCTTGGCGGCATGCAGCGGGAAGTTGGGGTCGCGAAGCGATTGCCGTGCTATGAGGATTAGGTCGGCCTGCCCCTTTTGCAGAATATCCTCGGCCTGCTGCGCTTCGGTAATGAGGCCAACGGCTCCGGTCATTATGCCCGACTCCCTTTTAATGCGCTCGGCAAAGGGAACCTGATAGCCCGGGCCTAGCGGGATTTTTGCATGGGCCACCATTCCTCCCGAAGAGGTATCGATAAGGTCTACCCCATGCTGCTTAAGAATTGCAGAGAGCTTTACCGCCTCATCAACATCCCAACCACCCTCGGCCCAGTCGGTGGCGGAGATGCGAACAAACAGGGGAAGCGTTTGGGGCCACACCTCCTTTACCGCCTCCACAATCTCCAAAAGCAACCGTATTCGGTTTTCGAAGCTTCCGCCATAGCCATCGCTGCGGTGGTTGCTCAGCGGCGACAGAAACTGGTGAACGAGGTAACCGTGGGCTGCATGAATCTCAACCACCCTAAACCCGGCCTTGAACGCACGCATGGTAGCCGCCCTAAAATCGGAAACAACCTTCTGAATGCCTTCGATGGTTAGAGCTTGCGGTAGCTCATCTTCTGGAAAAAACGGAATTGCTGAGGGAGCCACCGTAGCCCAACCGCCCGCCTCACCTTTGAGCTGCTTTCCGCCCTCCCACGGACAGGCACAGCTGGCCTTGCGGCCGGCATGTGCCAGCTGAATACCCGCCACCGAGCCCTGCTGGTGGATAAACGAGGTAATGCGTTGCAGCATTCCAACGTGCTCCTGCTTGTATATACCCAAATCGTTGGGCGAAATGCGCCCCTCTTCCGACACCGCCGTGGCCTCCGTAATAACAAGTCCAGCCCCTCCTGTGGCGCGGCTACCCAGGTGCACCAGGTGCCAATCGTTGGCAAAGCCATCAAAGGTGGAGTACATGCACATGGGCGAAACGGCAATTCGGTTTCGGAGGGTTACCTCCTTAATGGTGAGGGGCGTGAAGAGCTTAGACATGGTAGTTCTATTTTATGTTGAAATTGCAATATATCTGCTGTTTGTCCGCACGTTTTGCAGGTGGCAATGGCGCTGGCAGCACGCCGCAGCTAACCACAGTTTACAAAATCCGAAGGACAGATATCAAACGCAAAGGTAGGCCGTTTGTTCGGTGGGGCAGTGTGGAGAGAGTGCCTAACTAGAGTAGAGATTTGCTAAAAGAGTAACGCGGACACGCAACTTTAATTCTTCAAAACAGCAGATCCGCGCTTTATGGGAGTTCCAAGATTAACTAGATACAAATCTCATCCTCCGACTTTGCCGTTTTAATGGTAAACTTGGAGATGAAGCCCATGGTTTTTGCTGCAATAGTAAACAAGGAGTTGTTGCTTACAACCCAGATGGTGCTAATTTGCGCCTTAAGTTCACCGATACTGTTTTGCCAGATTAACCGAGCATTTGTATCGTATCCTGTCATTTTTAGGCAGCTGAAGATGATGGCAACCTTTTCGTTTGGTTGTAGCTTTGTGGCGAACTCCTCAACCCACTGCTTCTTTGCTTTAGCAGCCTGCTCTTCGGTAAAAAATCCGTCGAAGGAGAAAATAAGGCATTTATGCCCCTTCTTCTCGCCCCAAGCTATCTTTATTGCTTCTGTTTCCATAACTTATGTTGTTACCAATGGGTTGTTAACTGCCAAAGATAATTCATAATATATTCAGTTTGGTAGAATAGATATGCTTTTCAGCATTAACCATAAAGATTTACGTCATGAAAATCAGCGGCATTCATGGCGAATGGAAGTATTGAGCAGAAAATGGGTAAGCTTTTGCTGGTTAGTGCGAGCGGGGTGCTGGGTGGGTTGGCGAGCGGTGTATGGGCCACAGGCCCATGCTACTGCCTTTTGCTTTGGGTTGGCTGTGGTAATGACCGCTTGTGTGCCTGGTGCCAGGTTTTCTCTGTGTTGCACTGCTAGGTTGGCACGGACGAGGACAGCCTGACCGGTCTGTTTGACGGTTCCGCGCCAGCGCCTCATTTGTTGTCCGGGCTACCAGGTAACTACTACTCAACGGCTAAACCAATCATGTTCCAAAATACTGGTTCTGCAATTATTTTTACACCATTCGCTCTTGCCTTTTTAGCTTTTCCAGAAAGTGAGTTTGGATCAGCAGTTACTAGATAATCAAGGTTGCAACTAACTCCACTTTTTATTATCAATCCATGTTCTAGGGCAATTTGCTGTGCTTTAGTTCTGTCAATTATGTTTCCATCGAGTTTAGAGTTTAACTGTCCTGTAAAACAAACTGATTTACCAATGCAGTCCGTATTATTATGATTTCCTAAATTATCGGAGATTTTTTGTTTAGCAATTTTTGCTTTCTCAAATTCTATAATCTTCTTTAAGTTATTCTTTTCAACAGATAAAAGTTTACATACTAACTCCAAGTCCTTTTGCTCTGATTCTGAAATGATGTTATCAAGAAGATAAACTCTAGTAAGTTTTCTAACATACTCATTATGTATATCAATTACCTGTTCTCTTGATATCTCTATTTCGATTATGTAGTCCTGAAGTTTCTCAAATTCAGAATTTGTTATAATTCTATCAGCCAAGATATCATCAAGAATATTAAGATAATTTTGCACTGGTATTGACTCTTTTGGATTTGTAGGTAAGCGGCTGATCATTTGAGATAAACGAGTACTTTCATATTGTTTTAAATTACTGGCATCAGAGCGTTTATAAGTAGTAGTTTGAAGATGTAACTCAATATTAATTTTTGAAGGGCTACAAAACCTATGATTGAATTCATCCATCGACATAGAATCAAGCAGGGTTGTCCTGAAGATATTAAATAGTTCCATCGTTGAATAGCAATCACCGTAGGCTGAATGGTTTTCAGGGTTTTTAATATCAAAATATTCACAAAAATCCTCAAGTTTGCGTGCTGGAACGTCTGGAACAATCAATCTCGAGAGCTGTAAAGTGCACAGACCTTTTAATCTAATTTCCTGTTTTTTTAGTCTTTGGACTTCGTGATTTATAAATCGTAAATCAAATTCAATATTATGTCCAACAATTGTTTTATTATTAATACGATCTAAAATATCATCGATTACATCTTCAATTCTCGGAGCATCTTTAACCATATCTGCAGTTATACCATGAATGTGAGTAGCACTGACATCACGATCGGGATTGATTAATGTTTCGTAAGTATCTATAATCTTACCGTTAATATCAATTGAAATAATTGCAATCTCAACAATCTTATCATGATATTTAGGAGAAAACCCTGTCGTTTCAATATCAAGAATCGCAAAATTTGAGCCGTATACCAGACTCTCAAAATAATTATGATCAGTTGTATTCATAATATTTTAGGTTTGTTGTCATCGTATCACTGTATTTTGTCAACGTTCAGCAACTACACACGCAGAGGCGGACTGCGGGCGATTTTCTATAAAGTTACACGAAAAGTTGAAGCTAGCGACAACCCTTCGTATACCACTGAAGTTCTTATTGGTTATACCGCTTGTTGTGGCGAGTTATTTAATTAGAAATTTTACTTTAAAAGCAGCAAATAAGCCGATTGTGAACTCTCCTTTATGAATGGTTTTATTATAATTATAGTTATAACCCATAACTCCACTCATCCAATTAGACATCATTTCTTCAGAATCGCTCCCATCTTTATCGTATAGAAATATACCACAACAATTCCACCCCACTTCAAAGCCAAAAGGCGATATCTTTATGTTTGGTATTTGATAGTTGATTGGCAAGTCGTTTTGACTAACGTTATAAATTGTTTTTGTTATATACTGAGGTGTCATATCATTTAATCCGGTAAACACAAAGTAAATATCTGGAAGGGCATTAATTCCAAGGCTATCCTCATCCCAATACTCTACAGTATTGAAATATTTGTGATCATAAATTTCAAAAAGTTCCAGTTCGTAAACATACCTTTCTCCAACCCTAATATTATGTTTAACACTATCAGAATTACCTGAGATATCAAATACCTTTAACTTAATTGTGTACAACCCTGGATTATCGTAAGCATAAATCGGATTTTTATTAGTAGAGTATTGACCATCGCCAAAATCCCAATAATAATTAACAGAAATACTATCACTTGTGTTTTTTATATCTAGTTTTTCTCCAACCATAATCAGTGTATCTCCAACCGAAAAACCTACACCTACTTTCAACTTACGATATTCCTGTTCCTTATTACAGCCTATTAAAAGAGTTAGTGAAATCAAAAAAAAGAATGCTTTTTTCATAATGGTAAGTTTAGTAGTTAATAATTGGCAACAACTTGCTTATATATGCGGAAAAACCGTATATACACAAATATATAATAGTTTCTAATAAGCTACTTAAAACAGAGCAATAATTATTAGGCTAATACCGGCAACCTATTTCAACCCTTGGTGGTTGCGGTGCATGGAGGACATTCGTGCAACAGGGAATCATGTGGGGGTGCGAAAATCAACCAGATAAAACCTTAGCAATTAGTCATCATGTTTTATTTTTTATATACATCCTTTAATGCATCATTTATTTCTGAGCCGCCCCATAATACTGGATCATTAATTTCATTAAACAGTATCAGTCCCCAAGCATCTTTCATTTTTAACTTATCAAGAGTGTAGACGCTATTGTTCTTTAGGACAAATTTCAGAAACCGTTTATCACCATCTCTGTTAATTACATTTACGCCATATGATTTCAATGTATCTTCTGCAATACTTTCATAATATTGATGGTCATCTACAATTGTATTCCAATCATCTTCAGGCATACTTCTTTGCTGAGCATTTATCCATGAGGTGTCAGGTTGAATATACAATGCACATTCTTGATTAATTAAAAAATATTGGCTTGTGTCATTTATAGCCTCAGACTTTGCATAATCCAACGACTTATAAGATTTGTTTTTAAAATCTAACGGAGGCGTGCTTTCAGTTTTTACTGGATCTATTGAGCTAATATTTTGATTATTATTTTGATGTGAATTACAACTCAATAGAAGAATAAACACCCAGTAAACTAATTTTTTATTCATAAGTTGAAAATTAAATCCTTCAAATATGTTGCCTAGGTTAAAACCAGTCAATTCACAAATATAAAATAGTTTCGGATATGTGGCTTAAAGTAGGGCGATAAATATGGGGCTAATACCAGCCGCCTATTGCTACCCTTGGTGTTTGCTGTGCATGAAGGGCCTTCGTGCAACAGAACTTCATGTTGGGTCACGAAACGCCACCCAACGAAGCCATCGCAATTAGCACATTTCAATTATTTAAAAGGCTATCCAGCTGCGCATATAGTTTTTCTCCATCACTAGGCCTCAGCGCTCTATTTTCAACTACAAACCCCTCCTTGTTTATTATCATATACTGAGGAATCATAGGAAAAAATATTTTGTGCTTCACTAAATCAGCCTTCAAGTCATCATTAAGCCTGAGATGATATCCTTTCAGATCGTGTGACTTAATGAATTCATACCATTTACTTTCGTCAATATCCTTATCTGAATTTAGATATACGAGAACAATACCTTTGCTATTAAGGAATTGATTCAACGTGTCTTTATACTTGAATTCGTCAACACACGGAGAACACCAAGTTGCCCAACGGTCAACAAAAATCTGCTTGCCTTTAAGTATGTTGGTAAGTTCATCTAACGATTTTATTGGTGCTTGCTTGTCGAGGATATAAATTCCAGGTGTTAATTCCCAGCCAATTTTCTCATGAGGCTTAAAACTTACAAGGCCCATAAATAAAATCGAGAATATAAATAATTTGCTCATAATAGTGTGTTTAATAGATCAGGTTCATAATGGTGCTAACTTGTTCATATTTATGATAAAATCACACGCTACACAAATATAAAATAGTTTCTAAGAGTTGGTTTAATGGAATGTCCAAAAAGTTTGATGGAACAATACTGCCTCGTAGCTACTCCTTGCCGGCAAAGATACTGAGCGCGTTATCTACTTTAGACGGGTCCGGTGACTCCACCAAAAACATGAGTGAGCCATTGCTGCTCCACCGGGCGGTATCGCTTGTCGGGAGTGTATTTGCCTTTGCTATAATGTCGGCATCATCGTAGTCTTCCAGGAAAAGCAAAGTAATGGTAAGTGACTTATCGGTATTGGTAAGCTTTACTGCATCCACTATTCGTTCCGATTCCTTCCATGATTTCCAATCTAGCGGAAGAAGTTCAAAATTTTCGTTTAACGCTTGGATAAAATATTCTGCTCTGGTTTTGTCGTTATGCTTAACGTTTATCTGTATTTTAGTTGTCATGATGCTGTTCTCCAGTTTGTGATTTGCTTCCAGATTCTCCTTGTTATCTTGCCCAATTGCACACTGAGTTTTTATTACCAATATTGCTGCCGTCAAAACTATAAATAATTTTGTCTTTTGTCTCACTAAGTCAATCTTCTTCATTGGTCAGTTTTTTTTGATGCTTTGCCACAAGCCGTTTCCATGCTAAATTACGTTTGGGAGTAAAGAATCGCTTCATTATGTCTCGTTAATGCGAAAACTAAAGTGCCAAAGAAATTAGGTTCCAACATCTATACCTAGCTGAAATTTAGTGTGTGTGTTAGCACACAGTAATACTATTTTCAAAGTTGGCTTGATGGGTCTTTTATAATTGGTAAAGTAAATTTAAACTCGCTACCTTTTCCTTCCTCACTTTCAACCCAAATAATTCCGTCATGTTTTGCCACAAGATTTTTGCAAAGCAACAAGCCTAAACCTGTTCCGCTTTCATTCGCCGTTCCTGAAGTTGTATGCACTTGTGAAATATCAAACAACATGCTTTGTATATCTGGGGCAATTCCAATTCCGTTGTCAGAAACCGTTATAACTATATTTGATTCAGTTTGCAGTGCATTAATACTAACTCTACCTTCTTTGTGGGTGAATTTTATTGCATTTGATAGAAGGTTCCTTAAAACTGTTTTCAACATTTCAGGGTCAGCAACAACAGTTAGCTCTTCTTCTACCAAACAATTAAGTGTTATAGATTTTTTATTGGCGCTTGGTTTAAGTATTTCAAGAATATCATTGGCCGTTGTTTTAAGATTCACTACTTGAGGTTTGTATAATAATCTTCCCGATTCGGCTCTTGTCCACATCAAAATGGCTTCCAGTAAGTTATGAACCCTTTGTGCCGAATCATTAATAATATTTACATTTTTTTCAATTTTAGCGATATCATATTCGTGAATGTTTTCGCATAATAAATCTAAAAAGCCGAGTATTGAATTAAATGGACCTCTCAAATCGTGTGCGAGAATGGAAATAAAACGGTCTTTGTCAGCATTGAGCTGGAGTAATTGTTTGAGTTCATTATTCCTAAGGATTAACTCTTCTGCATGTTTTGCTTTCTCTGCATATTGATTTAAAAGTTCATTGTTCGCAATGTCTAATTTTGCTTGAAACGCAAGCTCCGTGTTTGCAATAATTAGCTCAGCGGCTCGCTTTGCTTTCTCCTCGTTTTGAAACACAAGCTCCTTGTTCGCAAGAATCAGCTCAGCGGCGCGCTTTGCTTTCTCCTCGTTCTGAAACGCAAGTTCCTTGTTCGCAAGAATCAGCTCAGCGGCACGCTTCGCTTTTTCCTCATTTTGAAACAGAAGTTTTTTGTGAGCAATTTCTAGCTCTTCAGATAATTTTTTGTTCGCAACAATTAGTTCAACTACACGTTTTTCTGTCTCTTCACTCTGGAAAACAAGTTCTTTGTGTGTAATAAACAACTCTTCAGCCAAATTTTTATTAGCCACTATCAACTCCTCCAACTCCCTTTTTGTCTCCATGCTCACTCTCAATATGGTTATTTTAATTCAAGAAGATAACAATTCTAAAGCCAACGTAATCACAATAATTATATTTTATGCAAAAGTATGAAATAACAGATTAAAAGTCAATTTATATAGGGAGGTAAGTATTTGCAAATTTTGAAAGTAAGACTTACATCGCCATTTACTGTATGCCAAAGCGTTTATATATGTGGGAAAACTAGGCCAATACCGGCAACCTATTTAAACCTTTGGTGGTTGCGGTGCATGGAGGGCAGGGATATTTAACATCCTTTCATCGTGCACCGCTAGTGCATTTTTTGCTCAAAGGCTGTTTCAATGGAACGCAGGAATGTTGTGACGATTGCCGTAAAGCGTTCTGGCTGGTTCAAGTGGAGCGCATGACCCGCTCCCTGAATTTGTTCAACCTGAAATCGAGGATTAAGGCGTTGCAACTCTTCGGCAACAGCAGACGAAACCACCCCTTTATCACCAAACAGGAGGAGGCTTGGAACGTCAATTTTACTCACCAGCTGCTTATAATCAGGGGTCGGTGGCGTGAGAACGTCGAAAGTCGCCATGCTGGTTTGAAGTCGCGCCCGTGCGAATAGCTCAAGAGTTTCCGATGAACGGTTAGGATGTCTGGCCCGCGCTTCTGCCACCACCTCATCCAATGCCATTTTAAGAACCTTCCGGTGCTGATCGGCCACATCACTATCGCGAACTTCACGCTGGACTTTTGGGCTCAGGAATGTTGGATCGGCTAAGATCAGGCCTCTGAGTAGATTTGGTTTACGGCTTGCCACCACGGCTGCAGTCATTCCCCCCATGGAATGTCCAAGCAGGACCAAAGGAGGAAGTTTTAGGGCATTTATCAAACAGACCACATCGTTTGCATGGTCTTCGTATCGGTATCCATAGTCGGGCACACTCGACTGGCCATGTCCCCTGGCATCCGGCATAATTACGTCATATTCTTTCTCCAGCGCCCGTGCCAAACCTGTCCAGCACAAACCATTAGTCATTAATCCATGAAGCAACATTAAAGGCGGTTTATTTCCCCCTGTTCTTGTGTAGTGTAGGTTAATACCGTTTGCTTCGCAAGTTGCTGTGCTCCAGTCGGTCATCTGCTGTCTGGTTTGCGTATAGAATTCATGGTAAAGTTAACCAATTATGATTTGCACCTATAATTCCAACGATTATAAGTTGAGAGTTATTTTATTAAAAAATCAACCAATTGTGGGTGTTTGAAGACCTCTTCAGCGTGCACTGCCTGTGCGTGAGGAGGAAATTTAACCCATGAGATTCCGAGACTTTGAGCATGATCACTTTGACGTGATAATTCAGTTCACTATCGTTGCTTAAATTATAGACTCAGTGATTGAATTTCAATTTCTGTGGATCCTGTCGATTATCAAATATTCTCAAAACATCAATAGTTATTTTGTTTTCTCTGTAAAACAGGATGTTGTGCTTTGTTAGAACGCACTCTCGTATTTTTTCAGTTTTATAAATCAGTGGGAATTGCTTTGGATTAACTGAAATTTGATGGATTAATTCAAAGGTTATAGAAATGAATTTTCTTACGACAATATTATCCCATTTATTTTGAAGATAATCAAGGATGGAGTTAAAATCTTTTTCCGCTAATGGAGACCAAATAATTTGCTTAGTCATTCAAATATTTCTTGCCGATTTTAGCCACTACTTCTTCATGTGGAACTCCTTTACCGGAATCAATTTCTTCAATCGCATCAAAAATCCCTTGCCTTTGTTCTTCGGTTAATTTGTTCCAATCATCAACATCTTTTTTTCCATTGATGAAGTTAATTAGAACTCCATAAAGCTCTTCCAATCGATTCTTTTCGAGGGAATCAATCTCACGAAATATTTTAAGCTTTAAATCTGAGACGGTCATAATTAGCCTTTTTCCAAAGTTACAAAAATAATTATTG
>DATKTT010000049.1:0-10165 GCA_035530955.1 Williamwhitmania sp.
GAAGGGCCATAAAGCTTCGAGTGCTCAACCGAGCGTAGAGGAAGTTGGCCTCCACATTGGTAATTTCATCGGCGATGATTTCCTGCATCTGAATCTTTTGCAGCCCGTTGTAACCAAAAAGGCCAACTAGTATGGCCAAAATAAGCATGAGGCCAAAACCGGTATACAGCTTTGCTCTCATTGATAGATTTGAAAATTTCATAGAATGAGTAGGGTTTTACATGAATATATAATTGGCGAATAAACGTCGACTTGGTGGATTTATCAGGCTGCTTTTGGGTTTTCAACTTTTTTTGATTTGGGCGCTAATTTATTGTTAATACATTGATTATGTGAATTTAGATTCGCTGTTCAGCGTTAAAACTCGTTAAGGATTGTTAATCAACGTTAGCTGTCCTGTTCTGGAAGGATACCGCATTGGTATTTGGTTTGGTACCTTTTCTATAAAAAAAGGGCCACCCCAATTGGGGCAGCCCATCCTTTTTATTTTTCAATCCTTCCAATCTACCCGTTGAGGCGTGGCCTTTGCCTTGGTTTTAGCAAGCGAGGGCGGCGGAAGAAGGTTTTAATGTGTCGCTCCACCTTTTTCAGGTAAATATCGTTAATGGTGATTAGGATGCCCGTCTCCTCCACATCGCCAAAGTGCGGGTTAAGCACGGTGCCAAACGATTTCATGGAGGGCGACAGGTTCATGTATGCGTTTATGAGGGGAGGGATATTCTCACCTAGTCCGCGCACCGTTTTCGAAAGAATTTTGTAGTCCTCCTCGTAGGTTTTACCCACAAAAACCTTAGCCATGGCCTCCCTGTCGATATTCAGCTCCATTGGGTGAAGGGGAATAACCAAATTTTCGTGATCGGCAAAGTATTTTTCGAGAAAATAAAGAATGTAGTTACGGGCTTCCATGTGGTAGGAGCGGTACATGGTAACCTTACCAAAGAAGTATTTAATTTCGGGGTAAACCACCAC
Organism: Williamwhitmania sp.; assembly: GCA_035530955.1. GTDB lineage: Bacteria > Bacteroidota > Bacteroidia > Bacteroidales > Williamwhitmaniaceae > Williamwhitmania. The sequence continues at coordinate 970 of DATKTT010000049.1, forward strand.
TAGGGCACCAATGCCATCCCATAGGTTATCCAATGCCCAAATGCCTTTTCCTATACGCCCAGTGCTTTGGTAGTTTGGTTGAACAAATGATCGGCCCAACTCAATCATGTGGGGCAGATACTCCTCCTGAAACTTGTCCGAAAATTGAAAAAGTTCAGAGGTGGCAATGTTCATCTGATCGTGCTTACTACTCAATACATGGAAGCGGTAGCCTCCAAGAATCTCCTTATCCTTAGGATCCCAAACTATGAGCTGCTTGTATGGATTTTCGCTTGAATCGAACGAGTCAACGTCGATACTCTTGCCTGTGCCACCACCCGCAGCCCTAAAGGAGAGTTCCCGCAGCCGGCCAATTTCTAGCATAATGTTGGGCGAATCGTGTGCCGTTACAATGTATAGCTTGTTGCCACCATTATTGGTTCTGCGCAGAAATTTTTCCCGCGTCAGCTCCTTTATTATCAGCATTTTGTCTACTGGTGGGATAATCGGTTCCATAGAAATTATTTTTTTAAACCTACATATTTTTTGTTGTCCATGTGCGATTGAGGGTTAAAAATTCATGGAAAGTTTATATACCATAATAAAATCAGCCCATTCAAACGACTTGGTGTTGCTTATAATTTGTAAGTTAGGTTCATTTTGGTTGCGTATCTGCAAGGCCGTAAGCCTTTTCTCTTATCCAGGTAGTCCATTCTTGGGCCGACTTTTCGCCAGAAAACGTTTGGTAGGGTATGGGTTTGCCTATTACCAACGAAAGTTTCTTTCCCCGTTGCTTAAACATTTCATCAACAAGATATAGCATCTCTATGTTCGCCTTTGTCCCCAATAGCTTACGAAAGTTTGCAAGGTTGTAGAAAAAGTTGGAATTTCGGCCGGAGAAGAATACAGGTACTACGTCACGGTGGTGCTTAACAGCCTTACTTACGAAGTTCTTTTTCCACTCTAGATCAATGATTTGACCCTTTACCTTTCGGGAGCATAATCCTGCGGGGAAGTATAGCACCTGAGCCTCGGAGGCGTAGGTCTCTTCAATGGCCTTTGCGTAGCTGGTGGTTTGCCCGCCATGTTTGTTAACCGGAATAAACAGCTCGCGCAGCTGCTTTACGTTCATCAGCAGATCGTTCACCACAAACCGAATATCGGGGTAGTGTTTTCTTAGCTCGCTCATGAAGACAAGACCATCAAGCCCCCCAAGTGGGTGGTTCGAAACGAAAATGTAACGACCATCGGGGTTAATATTCTCAAGGCCATAAACAGTATAGGTTATACCCATATCGGTCAAGGAGCCGTTCACAAAATCAATTCCCTGAAGGTGGCCATGGCGTTGCAGAATGCCGTTAAGATCGTCCTGGTGGATCACGCGCTTGAGGTATCGAATCAAAAAACCAGGTAGAAGTTTGAGCAGTCTGGGGTTTTTCTTTTTGATTATCTCTTCCACGTCAAGGAATCTCACCTCTTCCACCCCTTTTTTTTGCTCGCCATCAAAGATTTGGCTCATAAATGATATTGTTTAGCCAACAAAGTTAGAATTTTTCTCCTTGGATGTTTCACATATTCTCAATGGCAAGTAAACAAAGGTCTTTAGATATTCACGCTTACTAATCAGCAGTTTCATTGGAACAAAAAGTTATCAACAATGTGGGGAAAAGTGGGAGAATGTGTGAGAAAGTGGATATTTTTGTCGTAGTTTTACTTTCTAAGTATACAAGAAACAATGGCAACATTTATAGGTGATTATGTATGCAAGGCTGACGAAAAGGGCAGGGTATTACTCCCAGCTGCCTTTAAGAAGCAGCTTGCCTCATCGTCAACGCCTGATCAATTTGTTGTCAAGAAGGATATTTTCGAGAAGTGCCTGGTGCTTTACCCCGGAGAGGAGTGGGAGCGCCAATGCCGCTTGATTAAGGAGAGTGTAAATCCATACAACAAGCAGCACAATACTTTTTTAAGGGAGTTTTTTAGAGGGACTGCTGAGGTGCAGATGGATGCCGGTGGAAGGCTGCTACTACCGAAGCGGCTGCTGGACCTGATTGAAGCAGGAAAGGAGTTGGTGCTGGCTGGTCAAGACGGAAAGGTTGAGATTTGGGATAGGGAGCGCTACGAAGGAGTAAGACAGGCCGAGCAGGATTTTGCAACACTAGCCGAAACAATTCTTGGAGGTTTAAATCAATAAAATTGCCCTATGAGCTACCATGTTCCGGTTCTTTTGAAGGAGAGCGTGGACGCTCTTGACATAAAGCCCGATGGCATTTATGTAGACCTAACGTTTGGGGGTGGCGGTCACTCAGCCGAGATATTGAAGAGGTTGGGTCGCAAGGGTCGGCTATACGCGTTCGACCAAGATTCTGACGCCATCGCCAATAAGCCCAATGACAATCGCCTAACGCTAATCCGTGGGAATTTCAAGTTCATGCGCGGTTTTCTCCGCTACCATGGAGTGGAACAGGTCGATGGCATTCTTGCCGATCTTGGTATCTCCTCGCACCATATCGATACTCCAGAGCGTGGTTTTTCATTCCGGTTTTCAGGAGCGCTCGACATGCGCATGAATCCAGAAGCCTTGGTGTCGGCTAAGGATGTGGTAAATGGTTACACGGTGGAGAACCTTACCTATATTTTTAAGGAATATGGGGAGGTTGAAAACCATAGGCGAGTGGCTCATTTAATAGTCGAGGGACGGGGTATGGGCTACATAGCCACCATAGAGGAGTTGATGAAGGTGCTGGAACCGGCAACCCCCAGAATGAACGCAAACAAATTTTTGGCCAAGGTATTTCAGGCCATCAGAATAGAGGTAAACGGTGAGCTGGATAGCTTAGCCCTGATGCTGGAGCAGACTGGAAAAATATTGGATCGTGACGGCAGGTTGGTGGTTATTACTTACCATTCGCTCGAGGATAGGCTCGTGAAGAACTACATGAAGGCTGGTAATGTGGAGGGTGTTACCCAAAAGGATTTTTTCGGCAAGGTAACTGTTCCATTTGTGCTAATTACACGCAAGCCCGTAGAGCCCTCTGAAGAGGAGCAGCAACAAAATCCGCGTTCGCGTAGTGCACGTATGCGGGTAGTAAAAAAAGCTTGACCATATGCTAGGGAAAGAAGAGCAAGTTGAGTTTGAGAAAGAACCGGAAGAACCTAAAAAGGCGAAGAAGAAGTCAAACCCTTTGAAGGATATTATGACCGGAAGTATGTTAGCGAAGGAGGCTGTAACCGGACAACTTCCCTACATTGTGTTTTTGGTATTCATGGCCTTGGTATATATAGGGAATCGGTATCGCACCGAACGCATTGTAAGTGAAAGTACAAAACTGCAAAAGGAGGTTGAAAATTTACGTTCCGAAAGTATAACCACTGCAGCAGAGTTGATGAATATCAGCAAGCAGTCTGAGGTGGCTCGTATTGTAAAGCAGCAGGGATTGGGTTTGGAAGAGTCGGTAAAACCACCACAAATAATAAAAAAGTCGATTTGGTAAATTATGGGAGCTTCAATTAAATCGGATGTTGTTTGGAGAGTAGCCTTAGTCTACTTTTTTGTGCTGTTGGTGGGACTAGTCATCATAGCCAAGGTGCTCTATATCCAATTTGTTGAAGGTAGTGAGCTGCGCCAGAAGGCAGAGGAGATCACATTTCGGCAGGTTCCAATTTATCCTAACAGGGGTGATATTTTAGACGTTGAGGGGAGGCTATTGGCTACCTCTGTTCCCTACTATGAGCTGCGTATGGACCTTCGGGCCGCCGGCTTAACCGATGAGATATTCTACGAAAAGGTTGATTCATTAGCACTTTGTTTATCCAACATGTTTAAGGATAGGTCACCTTTCAGCTACCGTTCCATGTTGGTAAATGCTCGTCGGTTTGATAAAGGATCGCGATATTTTCTGCTTGACTCACGATTGGTAAACTACATTGAACTTAAGCGTTTGATGACCTTTCCATTGCTAAGATTACCAAAGAATGTTGGAGGGTTTATGCCCATTCAGACCGATAAGCGCATACGCCCCAACGATTACCTTGCTGCCAGAACCATTGGGGGGGTAAACGAAAGCGGAGTTGCCGTTGGTATTGAGGGCGCATTCAACCACGAGTTAAAAGGGCAGGCTGGATTGGTGCTCACCCAGCGCATTGCAGGTAAAATGTGGATACCGGTAAATAGCGAGGACGACGTTAGCCCACTAGATGGTACCGATGTTGTCACAACCCTGGACATCGACCTACAGGACGTTGCACAGAATGCGCTTCGTCGCCAGCTTGTCAGCCATAATGCCGACCATGGTACAGTAATACTCATGGAGGTTAGCACCGGTGAGATTAGGGCCATAGCCAACCTAAAACGCTCTTCTGATGGCAGCTATACGGAGGCTTTTAACTACGCTATTGGCGAAAGTACTGAGCCTGGATCGACTTTTAAGCTAGCAGCGCTCATCTCCCTACTTGAAGATGGTTATGTTAAACTTAGCGATACGGTAGATACCCAAAATGGACGCTTTCTCTACTTCGACAAATGGATTGTGGATGCCCATGAAGGGGGCTTGGGTAAGCTCACGGTACAGCAGGTTTTTGAGCAATCATCCAACGTTGGGGTCGCCAAGTTAATGATTGAGTATTATAAGGGTAGGGAAAAAAGTTTTATCGACAGGCTATACTCGATGAAGCTGAATGAGCCGCTTGGGTTACAGATAAAAGGTGAAGCAGCGCCCGAAATTAAATACCCCGGCGACAAGTATTGGTCTGGTGTTTCGCTACCCATGATGGCCATTGGGTATGAGGTAAGGATTACCCCACTGCAACTATTGACGTTTTACAACGCTATTGCCAATGGTGGTAAGATGGTTAAACCCCTTTTTGTGAAATCGTTGCAACGGCATGGTAACACAGTAAGAACTTTTAGTCCCGAAGTAATATCGTCTAGTATATGCTCCCGTTCAACCCTTCGTAAGGTGCGGCAAGTACTGGAAGGAGTGGTGGAACATGGAACGGCAAAAAATCTCCAGAATAGCGTATATGCCATTGCCGGTAAAACGGGAACTGCCCAGATTGCAAGGGGAAGTGGAGGATATGCCTACCAGGGAGCAAAGAGTTACCAAGCTTCTTTTGTTGGATATTTCCCAGCCGATAATCCAAAGTATAGCTGCATTGTGGTTGTAAACTCACCCTCCAACGACGTCTACTACGGCAACGTGGTGGCTGGCCCTATTTTCAAGGAGATTGCCGATAAAGTTTACGCCAAAAGTTTGGAGTGGCAGGAGCCCTTAAGCCACTCGGTAAAACCAGTGGATATCCCCGTTTCACAGGGTGGGTATAGGCCTGATCTTAACGAGGTTTTTGATGATCTCGATATTCCATTTTCTGACGATGGTGTAACTTCCACATGGGTTAATACAGCAAGCAAGGATAAGGGGGTTGAACTTAGCAAACGCTCAATCATTAATAATCTCGTTCCAAATGTTGTGGATATGGGATTGAAAGATGCCCTCTTCCTGCTGGAGAATGCCGGACTACGAGTTCACTTTAGCGGTAAAGGAACTGTAAAAAGCCAGTCACTTCAGCCTGGAACACGCGTAATAAGGGGAAATGAAATTTTTATCTCACTGGGATAATGGAAACAATGTTGCTATCATATTTACTCAAGCAGGTTGACGTAGTCACCGTAAAGGGATCGCGCCATGTAGATGTAAAAGGTATCGTTTTCGACTCTAGAAAGGCGGAAGAGGGGATGCTTTTCATTGCCGTTAGAGGTACCCAAGTCGATGGTCATACATTCATTGATGAAGTAGTTGGCAAAGGAGTAAAGGCTATTGTTTGTGAGGAGCTACCAGCAGAAATACAAAAAGGGGTTACCTACGTCAAGGTAAGGCACTCCGAAGGGGCGCTGGGTCTTATTGCCGCTGCATTTTACAATTTCCCATCTCACGACTTGCGGCTGGTTGGGGTTACGGGTACGAATGGAAAGACAACCACGGCAACGCTCCTTTACGATGCTGCCCGGCAGTTGGGCTACAAAGCTGGCTTGTTTTCTACGGTTGTGAACTATGTTGACGGCACCGTGGTGGATGCCACCCATACCACGCCCGATGCTTTGAAAATCAATGAGCTACTGCGGCAAATGGTAGATTCAGGATGCTCATTTTGCTTCATGGAGGTGAGTTCCCATGCCATTATTCAGCAGAGAATTGCTGGCTTAAAGTTTGCCGGAGCCATTTTCTCCAACATCACCCACGATCACCTCGATTACCACAAAACCTTTGAACAGTATATTAAGGCAAAGAAGCACTTTTTTGATAGCCTTCCTTCAGATGCGTTTGCCCTCACCAATATTGACGACCGAAATGGAAAGGTGATGGTGCAGAATACCAAGGCATCAATCCATACCTACTCGCTTCGGTCAGGCTCAGAGTACAAGTGTCGTATAGTTGAGCACGACTTTGAGGGCATGCAGCTGAACATTGATGGTATTGATGTTTGGACTCGGTTTATTGGTGAATTTAATGCTTACAACTTGCTATCGGTTTATTCTGCTGGACGTTTACTTGGGTTTGGGCGAGAGGAGATGTTAACTGCTTTGAGCCTAATGACACCTGTTTCAGGACGGTTTGAATACGTTCGCTCGAGGCAAAAGATAACGGCGGTTGTGGACTATGCCCATACACCAGATGCGCTTGATAATGTGATTTCCACCATTAATAAAATTCGAAAGCCAGAGCAGAAGCTTATCACCGTGGTTGGTGCTGGTGGAAACCGCGATAAGACCAAACGACCTGAAATGGCTCGCATTGCCGTGGATGGTAGCGATATGTTGATTTTAACCTCTGACAATCCCCGCTTCGAAAAGGCAGAAGATATTTTGGAAGATATGAAGGCTGGCATTCCCGACGATGTAGTTGGTCGCGTGCTAGTTATAGTAGATCGCAAGGAGGCAATCAAAACTGCGTGCATGCTCTCTCACCCTGGCGACATTGTGCTGGTGGCTGGTAAAGGGCACGAGAATTATCAGGAGATAAGTGGCGTTAAGCATCACTTTGACGACAAAGAAGTATTACGAGATATTTTTGAAAGTTTATAAGCACTAGGTCATGCTATACTATCTGTTCAGCTATTTAGAGAAGCTCGACTTTCCGGGAGCGAGGTTGTTTCACTACCTCTCGTTTCGGTCGGCACTTGCCATTATTATCTCACTCCTTTTTACCCTATTTTTTGGCAAGAAGATGATTCGGTATTTGCAACGGCAGCAGATTGGAGAGGAAATTCGTAACCTTGGCTTGGAGGGGCAAATGCAGAAGAAGGGAACGCCAACCATGGGCGGGCTAATCATAATTTTGGCCATCCTAATACCAACAATATTGCTTGGTGATTTAAGCAACGTATACATTCTCTTAATGATTGCGGCAACCATTTGGATGGGAATGGTTGGCTTTGCCGATGACTATATTAAGGTATTCCGTAAGCACAAGGAGGGTCTTCCAGGGAGGATGAAGATTCTAGGGCAAATTGTTCTTGGTCTCATGGTTGGCCTTACATTGTTTTTGAGCAACAACGTGGTTATTCGAGAGAGAACCACCAAAGTAAGCCCCGGCTCCGAAGTTCAGGTGGTTGATGGTGTTGCAGGTGGTGAGAAGCGAACCGTATTTTTGACCCCCGAGAAAAAAACAACTCAAACAACCATCCCCTTCTTCAAAAATAATGAGTTTAACTATGCCGATGTGCTTTTCTTCCTGCCAAATGAAAAGGCAGAAAAGTGGGCATGGGTGGTATATGTGTTGGCCTGTATATTTATTGTAACTGCCGTTTCTAATGGGGCGAATCTAACCGATGGGCTCGATGGATTGGCAACTGGAATTTCTGCCATTATTGGGGTTACCCTAGGTATCTTCGCCTACCTATCGGGTAACGTAATTTATGCAGACTACCTACACATTATGTTCATTCCACATTCGGGAGAGTTGGTTGTATTTATGGCAGCCATGATTGGGGCTACCATTGGATTCCTATGGTATAACTCCTTTCCTGCGCAGGTTTTTATGGGCGATACAGGTAGCCTCGCATTAGGTGGTATCATTGCTGTGTTTGCCATCATGATTCGGAAGGAGCTGTTAATTCCCATTCTGTGCGGTGTGTTCTTTGTAGAGAGCATTTCGGTAATGCTACAGGTGAGCTACTTTAAGCGCACTAAGCGCAAGTATGGCGAAGGGCGAAGAATCTTCCTGATGGCACCTCTTCATCACCATTACCAAAAGAAGGGGTATCCAGAGCCAAAAATTGTTACCCGGTTCTGGATTATCGGGATGATACTTGCAGTTGTAACCATAGTAACTCTCAAAATACGTTAAGCTATGAGGCTGGTGGTATTGGGTGCGGGTGAAAGTGGGGCTGGGTCGGCTGTGTTGGCCAAGCTAAAGGGCCTTGATGTGTTCGTATCCGATTTTGGCGAAATTAAGGCTGAGTATAAGGATCTGCTCAACAGCTACGGCATCCTTTGGGAGGAAAAGCAGCACACCTTGGATAAAATACTTAATGCCGATGAGGTGGTAAAGAGCCCCGGCATTCCAGAAAAGGTTCAAGTTGTCAAGGAAATTAGGGCCAAGGGCATTTCAATTATTTCTGAAATTGAGTTTGCCGGACGGTATTGCGCAGCTAAAACAATATGCATAACCGGTAGCAACGGCAAAACTACCACCACTAGCCTTATTTATCATATGCTCAAGAAGGCAGGATTAAATGTGGGATTGGCCGGAAATATAGGAAAGAGCTTTGCACTGCAGGTAGCACTGGAGCATTTTGACTACTACGTGATTGAGCTGAGCAGCTTTCAGCTCGATGGCATGTACAAGTTCAAGGCCGACATCGGCATTTTAATGAACATTACACCTGACCACTTGGACAGGTATAGCTATAGGATGGAAGACTATTCGAGGTCGAAGTTTAGAATCACCCAGAATATGAATAAGGGAGATGCCTTTATCTACTGTTCCGATGATCCTGAGACGATGAAGTACCTTCCGGAATACAAGATCGGTGCTGAGTTACTTCCCTTTACATTGAATGGGGAATTGACTCAGGGCGCCGTTTGCGATGGGAAAGCAATACATGTAAAATATAACAACTCTGAATTCACTATGAGTATCGAAGAGCTGGCATTAAAAGGTAAGCATAATGTTTACAACTCCATGGCTGCTGCAATAGCCGGCCATGTGCTACACCT
>DATKTT010000050.1:0-6676 GCA_035530955.1 Williamwhitmania sp.
AAGTATTGTATCGATATTGGTCCCATAAAAGATCCCTTATCGAGAAAAATTATCAGAATGCGCTACAACCGTGACAAAAAGCGGAAAGAGCGGCTGGCTGACAGAATCAAAGAAAAACAGGAGAGGGAATATGAGAAGGCCAGAAAGGCAAGCATAAAAATGCACTTGGCCAATCAGTCACCAAAACTAAGAAAGCAGCTGGAGCAGGAGATGAAGAGTGGGAGTATGCCCTATCAGGTAGAAACGAAAAGGCAGAAAATAGCCACAACAAAGAAAAAAAGACAACGTCATGGATAAGAGCACCATCATCTACATAATTGCCATCGGGATATTCATATTGGCGAAAGTTTTTGGTAAAAAGAAGCAACAGGAGGCACCAAAAGCTGGTGGCGGCTCTTTTCTCGAGGCTCTCTTTGGCGAGGAGGCCACAACAACACCCAAGCAGCCCGCCGACCCATTTGAGGAGATATTTGAGAGTTTTGGCAAAAAGCAACCCGTTGCTGAGCCAGCACCCGAACCAAAGCCAACTTCCTTTCTTTACTCCACCATTGAGGCTGAATCGAAGGAGACTGAAATTCTTCAAAACGGGGATGAAGCCATTGATACCCCAGCCAACGCAATCTTCCAGCCCCTAGATGTATTGCCTGACGAAAATGATTTTTTTGCCAACCAAGAGGTATTTTCACATATTGGAGCCTTTGAAACCGATGCGCAGGACGAGGCCACCATAAATGCCAACAACGAGATTGGTAAGGAAACGCACTCAATGATTGATTCGAACAACCTCAGAGCCTTTCACCAAGACTTCAGCCTGCGAAAGGCGGTGCTCTACTCTGAAGTGATGAAACCTAAATTTCAGGAATTTTAGAAGATCATCGCGATCTATTTTTTGAAAAGTTTTTTAGTATATTTGCCCCCATCAGGGAGAGTTCCGAGTAATCGGAATTCTTTTTTATTTACCCCTTATAAACAGATATTTATGGCACAGGTAAATTACGTTACAGAAGAAGGGTTACAGCGATTAAAAGCCGAGCTTGACCAACTTAAAAACGTGGAAAGACCTGCCATTTCGCGCCAGATTGCAGAGGCAAGAGATAAAGGAGATCTTTCCGAAAATGCTGAGTACGATGCGGCAAAAGAGGCTCAAGGGCTTTTGGAGATGAAGATTTCCAAGCTCGATGATGTTGTTGCCAACACTCGAGTACTCGACGAATCAAAGATTGATACATCCAAGGTTCAGATTCTTAATCGCGTAACGATTAAGAACTTGATGACCAAGTCAAAAATGGTCTACCTTCTGGTGGCCGAAAGTGAAGCCAACATAAAGGAGGGAAGGCTATCCATTGGCACCCCTATTGCACAGGCTCTGCTTGGCAAAAAGGTTGGTGATAAGGTTGACGTTCAGGTACCATCGGGGATGGTAACCTTTGAAATTATGGAAATTTCGCGCTAACTTGCCACTAAAAAGTCATGCCTACCATCTTTTCAAGAATTGTTAACGGCGAAATCCCCTGCTACAAAATTGCAGAGGACGAGCGCTACTTTGCCTTCTTGGACATAAATCCAGTAGCCAAAGGGCACACCTTGGTAATTCCAAAAGTTGAGGTAGATTACATTTTTGACCTTGAAAAAGAGACTCTTTCAGGGTTAATGGTCTTTGCCCAAAAGGTCGCAAAGGCAATTGAAGCAGCAGTTCCCTGCAAACGTATTGGCGTTGCCGTTCTTGGATTAGAAGTGCCTCATGCACACATTCATCTTATTCCGCTCAACCACGAAAGTGACATCGACTTTCGCAAGCCAAAGCTAAAACTCACCACCGAAGAGTTTTTACAAATAGCGGAATCTATAAAGAAACAGCTTTAAAGCATTGCTCCGGATAGGAACCTCAATCGAAGGCTAAAAGCCTTTATACATTGTGTGCCCTATCCGGAGCAACTTTTCACGACCTCACTTCTTCAACCTTTCTGGGTTCTTGGTCAAAAAGTCCTTCCACCCGGAATAGCTTCCTGAGGTTGGAACAGCGCTACTCGACTGGAAAAAGTGGCAAACAGCGGCAGCGAGTCCGTCTGTTGCATCTAGGGCTTTGGGCAAATCTTTTATTTGCAGCATGCTTTGTAGCAAAGCTGCAACCTGCTCCTTCGAGGCCTCTCCTCTTCCGGTAATGCTCATCTTTATCTTGCGAGGAGCATACTCAAAAATAGGCATATCGCGCATAAGCGCCGCAGCCATGGCAACGCCCTGTGCCCGTCCCAGCTTAAGCATGCTCTGCACATTCTTCCCAAAGAAGGGGGCCTCAATGGCCAGCTCGTCGGGATGATACTCATCAATTAGCTGGCTCACCCGCTCATATATCTTCTGCAGCTTGATGTAGTGGTTGGCATACTTCTTAAGTTCAATAACCCCAAGCACCACCAAACTCATCTTCTTTCCCTCAACCCTAATAATTCCATAGCCCATCATGGTGGTGCCTGGGTCGATGCCAAGAATTATTTTTTCGCCAACATCAGCCATTAGTAGGAGCCTAAGATTACGCCAAATGCACCATTTGGTAAAACTCGTTGAACTGATGGAGCCGTAACGGAATTGCCTCGAGTTGTAGACACACCAAGAGCCTGCAACGCTTTTGCCATTGAATCTTCTGTTGGATCTCCAAAATCCTTGGCAAGATCGTCAGCTGCAGCAATATCCACGGGAATACCGGAATAGTAATCGCCCACACCAAGTGAATTTTGCGTAGAGAAGCAGATGGGAAAAAAGGCATAGCTATAATTCTTATCGAAGAAGATATACATACCTACCGGTTTTCCATAGGTTGTTGAACCAACCAATTTCACATTCATGTAGGGTTTTAATCCATTAATTACCAACTCACTACTGGATGCAGTATTTGCGGTGGTGATAAACGCCACACTGGTAAGCCCGCTAGCTGCATAGCTGCGGTTTTCAAAGTAAACGGTGCTATCGAGGTTTGAGTGTAGGTTATTGTTTACAAAGCGATAGAACACGTTGGAGCTATTGCCATTGCCAATAATCTCGCTGGCAAGCTGCGTAGCCACATTGGTGAGTCCACCACCATTATAGCGTAGGTCAACCACCAGCTTGGTAATACTATTTTCTTCAAAATATTTGAATGCCGAATCCAACTCAGCCACCGAATTATCAATGAAGCTGTAAAACGAGAGATAGCCAACCCTCTCACCTCCAATGTTTAGTATTTTCTTTGCCAAAACCGTATTCATGGCTACCTGCTTCTTGGCAAAATCGCCCTGATGAGAAACGCCGTTTAAATCGGTCATGGCAAAAGTGGCCGAGTAACCTTCTGTGGCTGGACCAAGCAGCGAGCTTAGATTGCCTGAGGTTGGAGTCGTACCGTTTATCGAATTGATTATCCAACCACGAGTAGCACCAGCGGCCTTCAATGGACTATCGTCGAAAATGTAGGCAAGGCGAAGGTTGTTTTGGTCGTCAAATGCCAGTGAGATTCCATAACCAACGTAAACACCTTGCTGGAAGTAGGAGACATATTCGTTATAACTCATCACAAAACTGTAGCGATCTAAGGCTTTATACCGCAATGAATCCATGAGTACAGAGGGATTTGAGAAATCAGAAGGATTAACCTTTGGCACATGATCATACCACAGATAGTAGGATTGCATGATCTGATACAGCTGCGTATTGGCATAGTCTACCTCGGAAACGCTGCTCTCCTTGGTACAACTCGTTATAAACAGCGATGCTGCCAAGGCAGTAACAACGCCAATTCTAAAAAGCATTTTCATACTCGACGATTTATTCGTTTATCCATAACCTGTTGAAAAACCACGCTAAACACTATAAGGCAAAGCCCAGCAAATGTTGTCCAAAATATTGTTTCGCCAACCACAAAGTGGATGAATACCAAGGAAAGAAACGGAACAAGGTAAATAATGTTGCCTAGCTTATCGGTAGAAGTTGTGCTACTCAACGCCTTTAACCAGAACAAAAATGTAACACCCATTTCAAAGAATCCTACGTAAACACCAGCCCAAATACCACCTGTATTAATGATATAAAAGTCGGGAATAAATGGAGAAATAGCCATCAGATAAAGTAGGCTAAAAAGAAAGTTTAGAAAAAGTTTCTCCTCCTCAGCACGCCTATCCTTTACGTTGAAAACCCAGAAAAGTGCCCAGAGCAACGAACTGAAAAGTGCAAGAAACACACCCAGCAAGCTTGTATTACCTAACCCCGTAAGCTTGCCCTGAGAAGAGATTACTGCCACACCCACAAAGCTAATGAGTAACGATAGGATGCTCCATCCAGAAAGTTTTCTGCCCAATATGGGAACGGCCAAAAACACAAGCACCACTGGCCATACAAAGTTTAGTGGTTGAGCCACCTGCGCAGGAAGTAATGTATATGCCTTAAGGAGAATGAGGTAGTAACCAAAAGGGTTCAGCAGGCCCAACAACGCCGAGTATCCCCAATCCTTCCTGTTGGTGGGCCACACGGTTAATAGTTTGCCCTGGTAGATCAAAAACCCAAGCAGAATAAATACAGAGGTAAGGTTGGCTAAAAAAAGTAGCTGAATGAAGCTAAGCTGCTGCAACCCTATTTTAAAAGCGGATGCAGAGGTTCCCCAAAACAGGACTGTAAATCCTCCATAAATATATGCTCTAGTATTGGGCTTCATGAGTAATTACTGGAGCTCCAGCAGCGTTTTAAAGAAAACAACCTTCCCCGAAAATTGATTGCTAGCCATATTGGTAAAGTAGGACATACAATCGCGCTCAAAATAAGCCACTCCTTGTTGATTTGTTAGAACAACCTGAATGGAGTACGTGTTTCCGTCCTCTTCTCGAGAAATCACCCTTGTAAAGACGATATCTTGCACAAAAGGCCACTGCTTTAGAAATGGGAAGAAGTCCTCTCTTGCCCAAGTCATCCAAGGCAAAGTGTATGCATTATCCACATTTACAGTTAGGTTAACAATGTATCCCTTCATGAATCTTTTTTTTTCGAAAATACACAATTATTTCTTGCTTAGGTGTAGCCAACAAAAAAGGGACAGCCATGAACCATCCCTTTCGTATTATATAATTTTTGTTCTCATCAATCGATGTAATCGAAACCGGTGTAGGGTTTAAGCACATCAGGAACTTCAATACCTTTTGCCGATTGGTTATTTTCGAGCAAGGCTGCCACAATACGAGGCAATGCAAGCGAACTTCCATTGAGCGTATGGGCAAGTTGTGTCTTTTTATCCTCGCGGAATCGCAACTTTAGTCGGTTGGACTGAAACGACTCAAAGTTTGAAACCGAGCTAACCTCCAACCACTTTTTCTGCGCAGCCGAGTAAACCTCAAAATCATAAGTCAAGGCTGAGGTAAAGCTCATATCGCCTCCACAGAGACGTAGAATTCGGTATGGTAAGCCAAGTGCCTGAACAATTGACTCCACGTGTTTTACCATTCCCTCTAGTGCCTCGTAGGAGGTATCGGGATGAGACACCTGAACAATCTCCACCTTGTCGAACTGGTGCAGGCGGTTGAGTCCACGAACATCCTTACCGTAGCTACCTGCCTCGCGACGCCAGCAGGGCGTGTAGGCCGTCATCTTCACGGGCAACTCAGCAGCTTCGAGAATAACGTCCCTAAAAATATTGGTAACCGGCACCTCGGCGGTAGGAACCATATATAAGTTGTCAACGGTTACGTGGTACATCTGCCCATCTTTGTCGGGTAGCTGACCGGTACCGTAACCAGACTCGGCATTAACCATAAATGGAGGGAGCACCTCTGTATAGCCTGCAGCAGTATTTCTATCGAGGAAAAAGCTGATAAGTGATCGTTGAAAACGAGCGCCTTTACCCTTAAAAACCGGAAATCCTGCACCTGTAAGCTTATTGCCTAGCTCAAAATCGATGATGTCGTACTTCTTGGCCAGGTCCCAGTGGGGAACCGCATCGGCAGCCATGGTTGGCATTTGCCCGCCTTGACGAACAATCACGTTGTCCTCTGGTGTTTTGCCCTTGGGAACTGAAGCGTGGGGTAAATTTGGAATCACCACCAACTTAGCATTTAACTGCTCCTCAACCTCAGCCAGCCGCTGTGAATGCACCTTCGACTGCTCCTTAATCTGAAAGGTTTGCTCTTTGGCGGCATCAGCCTCCTGCTGCTTGCCCTGCTTGTAGAGCATTCCTATTTCCTTTGATATCCTGTTGATTTCAGCAAGATTGTCGTCCAGCGACCTTTGCACCGAACGACGCTCGTCGTCGAGCTTAAGAATTTCATTAACCAGCAGCTGGCTATCGAAGCCTTTAACCAAAAGGCGCTCGACAACTTCAGCGGTATTGTCACGAATTTGCTTTAGGGTGAGCATAGTAGCGAATATTATAGTCAAATAAAAACTCCTGATATTCACTGCCAACGACAGCAAATATCAGGAGCTAATGTACCAAATATTTTGTGTTATTCGGCAGCAGGAATAACCGAAACAAAAGACTTATCGTCTCTTTTTTTCTGGAAAGTTACAATACCATCGGCCATTGCAAAGAGGGTATGATCTCTACCAATGCCAACATTTTTTCCAGGGTTGTGAACAGTACCACGCTGACGCACGATAATGTTACCGGCCTTTACGGCCTGTCCACCAAAAAGCTTTACGCCCAAGCGTTTGCTTTCGGATTCACGAC
>DATKTT010000051.1:0-29716 GCA_035530955.1 Williamwhitmania sp.
TATTGGGATTAACCGACAGCTGCCTGCGCCAATACTCTTAATGGTTTATACCAACATTCTATCTGGTGTCTTGCAGCTTGGCTGTGGAAGGTCTAATTCAATGGATAAATTATATTTATGGCACATTATAGTTTACCTTCTACAGCCGGTTAATCCTCCCTTTTATACAACAAAAGAAGAAAATTAACCTCGCTTATCAAATCATCGTTGCTGGTACAAACCTAAGAGGCACTTTGCCTGATTGGATTATTGGCACATTTTCCCTTCACTACAAAAGGGTGTAACTATTTGATGAGAAGTTTTCCAAATCTGTTCGGCATCCAACAATTTTCGTTCAACATTACATAACAACGAAGTAATTGTCGTTAACCCGATTCACAATTTACTGAAATCATTGGCTTGACTGCTCTTGGTTGAAACAAATCAAGAATATCTTGCACGAGAGGGGTAAGACATTGCAAATACTCAATTGTATAATATCCCTTTGAGAAAAATGGACAGCAACGCAGAAAAGCCATTACCATTCTAATTTCAGGTAACTACCAAAATCATTCGACATATTTGTGAGCCTAGTTCTGTAAGGGGAAGAGATCGATCCCTCAACGAATTCTTATATTATGTCAACATCTGCTCGTAGATATTCTTCCCATAAAAAAAACATCTCGTTATCCATCAAAAATGGATACCTTTGAGTATCTGATTTTTCACTTGCATTTTAGCATAAAAATCACCTGCCGCGCAAAGACCTTGTTTATCATTTTTTAAATATGCATCTACGCTCGTAGGAGCATTAAGAAATAGTATACCGTATTAAATCAAGTTGTTAACTTAACCTTAAAAAATGAGAAAATTTACCCTTACAATGGCAATGGCGTTGCTTGCTGCATTCAGCTTAAATGCGCAGGTGCTGAGGCTTGACCAAAAAACAACAGGATACAGTGGACTGACGGCCGCTACTGTAAATACCCCCCTGAAGGTTGCGGAGGATGCTATAATCGTAAAGCAGAATAACCACCGCGCCACCCGAGGCTCGGTGTTTTCGGAAACCTTTAGCAGCGGTAGCCTACCCAGCGGCTGGTCCAACGTGGATAACAACGGTAATGGTGCCTGGCAGTTCACCAACCCTGGCGGCAGGACCTTAAACTCCACCACAGGCGCTACCGGATTTGCCATTTTAGATAGCGATCACTATGGTTCCGGCATTACGGAGAACGCCGACTTAATCACCCCCCCCATTGATTGCTCCACGCTAACAGCAGTAACCCTTTCATTTGAGCACTACTATTATGCTTATAGTGGCCAAACTGGTCAAGTTTCGGTGAGCGGCGACAACGGTACAACCTGGACTTCGCTAAAAACCTGGACTTCCTCCACTGCTAACGCCGCTCTTGCGGAGTATGATATTACGGCCGTGGCAGCTGGCAAGTCACAGGTCAAAATCAAGTGGAGCTTTCAGGGAACTTGGGGCTGGTGGTGGGCCATTGACGACATCAATGTATTTGAAACTGACGCGCACGACCTTGCCGTGGGCTCAATTACTGCTCCAGCAACAGTATTCAGCGATAGTATCGTTTCACCGGTGGTTACCATTTTAAATAAAGGTTACTCTACAGAATCCGCTTACGACGTTTCACTTTCGGATGGTGCTGCGTACAACGAAACAATAACTATAACTACTGCTATTGCTCCTGCAACATCCCATGGCGTGACCTTCCCAGACTGGACACCTACTACAGGAGTACATACCTTAACGGCAACCGTTACCCTAGCCGGTGATTTGAATGCAGCGAACGACAGCAAAACCCTTGCTGTTACTGCAGCGCCAGCCAAACATGACCTTGCTGTAAATTCAATTAATGCACCCACCTCAACATTGAGTGACAGCATTGTTATCCCCGTTGTTGCCATTGCAAATGCTGGCGATTACATCGAATCAGTTTATTCTGTTACTTTGACAGATAATGCTGGTTACACTCACACCGTAAATGTTACGGCTGCAGTTAATGTCGGTGCAACCTACAATATTGCCTTCCCAGATTGGACTCCTGGCGATGGAACCTATACTTTAACAGCAACCGTTACCTTAGCAGAAGATGCGATAGCAACCAATAACACGAAAAGCATTACCGTTGTTGCTACACCTGCTGAGCATGACCTTGGGGTGTACACAATCAATGCTCCTCAATTTGTGCTAAGCGATAGCACTATTTCACCTCAAGTTGTTATTGCTAATTATGGCAATTACATAGAATCTATCTATTCGGTTTCCCTAACAGATGGTGGAACATATTCCCAAACTGTAGACGTTACTTCTCCAATAGGAATTGGTACAACAACCAGTATTTCCTTCCCTGATTGGGCTCCAGCAGAAGGAACCCACACCTTAAAGGCAACCGTAACATTGGCGAGCGATGTTAATGGTAGTAACAATAGCAAAACCCTAATCGTTACGGCATCGAATGCAAAGCACGATCTTGCCATTGGCGCTATTAATGTTCCACAGGAAGTCCTTAGCGATAGCCTAGTTTCACCGGTGATTACCATTACAAATACTGGTAATTATACCGAATCAGCTTATTCGGTTTTGCTCTCCGATGGAGGAGCCTATTCTGAAACGGTAAATGTTACCGATTTAATTGCCAATGGAGCTAGCTATAATGTCACTTTCCCCGACTGGACTCCAGCAGAGGGCAGCCATACATTAACAGCCACGGTTACCTTGGCTGGTGATATGGAAGCAAGCAACGACACCATGTCTTTGGCTGTTACCGCATCGGCTGCGAAGCACGACCTTGCGGCTTTCTCTATTAATAATGTTCCATCGAAGGTATTTAGCGACAGCCTTGTTTCACCTATAGTTTCCGTTAAAAATACCGGTGATTACCCAGAATCAACCTATTCGGTTTTGCTATCGGATGGTGGTGCCTATTCCGAAACGGTTGATGTAGTTACTCCTATTGCTTCCGGTGCCACTTACTATGTTGCTTTCCCTACTTGGACTCCAACAGAAGGGAGCTACACCTTAACGGCGACAGTTACCCTGGCGGGTGATGCGGTTGCCAGTAATGATAACGATACCCTAACCGTTGTGGCATCAAAGGCAGTGCACGACCTAGCGGTAATTGCTCTACCCAATGCGGTTGAGCGTGGATCGACTATAGCGCCGGTGGTTACCGTAAAAAACACCGGTAATTACCTAGAATCAACCTATTCGGTTTCTCTATCCGACGGGGGTACCTACACCCAAACCGTGAATGTTTCTTCTACCATAGCCATTGGTGTAACCTATAAAGTTACATTCCCCGACTGGACCCCTGCAGATGGAACCCACACTCTGACGGCAACGGTTACCTTGGCCGGAGATGAGGTTGAGAGCAATAATACAATGAATCAGGAGTGTAGAGTTATTGATGCCAGAATAGCATACGTCTCAACATTTAATTCAGGTAGTGTAAACGGCACACTGAATGTCCCCTTTGACAAATTTACTGCCATCGGACGTTCTTCGTCCCAAATTCAAAGCCTAGCATGGAAGGATAGCATGTTACTTGCGATTACCTACGATGGTAAATTTGGCAGAGTGAATACCAGCGATGGATCCTTCACGTTGATTGGTTCAACCCGAATATCCGCCAACTTCTTTACCAGCTTAGTATGTGACCCTACTACTGGTAAAATATACACTACAACCCTTACGGGCGGCTATCCCAATTTTAGCATTGGACTCTATTCAATTAACCAAACTACCGGTTTAGGAACGCTGGTTGCAACGTCCCCACAAATAGGAACCTTTGCTCAATTTGCTTTTGATAAGGATGGGAATCTCTATTCAATTGAACACAGGCCAGGATTAGATGGTCTTTTCTACTCTGTGAATAAAGCAACTGCCGAAATGACCTTCATAGGCGATTTGGGTGGAGTTGTATCATCAAATTTCCAACCAATGGCATGGGATTTCTATAACGATGTTATGTATTTCCAAGCATCGGGAGCAATGCAGGGTAGCTATGCTATTGACCTAACCACCGGGGCAGCCACGTTAGTGGGAACTCCATATGCTGGTCAGATACTTGCAATGGCAATGCCCATTTGGGATGCAAATTTATTAGACTTAAAGGTTGGTGGAATTACCGTTCCGAACTTCTCGCCTGGTAAGTATACCTACAATGTTTTGCTACCATCCGGAACCGTTACCGTTCCTGCTGTAACCGCTACTCCTGTTTACGCTCAGGCAACAAAGGTTATTACCAATGCCTCGGCCGTTCCAGGTACCTCCACCGTTGTTGTTACGGCACCAGAAGGTCCCTCGAAAACCTATACAATCAATTTTACCGCAGTGGAAAATAGCGATGCAACCCTATCCAATTTAATGGTAAAAGGAGCGACCGTTGTTGGCTTCGACCCCTCAACGCTTACCTATAATGTTGTGCTGCATTCAGGATCCTCATCCGTTCCAATGGTCACCGCTACCACAACCGATGCCAATGCAACAATGGAAATCACCAGTGCCCCAGCATTACCAGGTGCAACCAACGTTGTGGTTACAGCAGCTGACGGTACTACTCAGCTGACCTATACCATTAACTTTAGCGTAGCTGCAATGACCGATGCTACATTGACCGATTTAAGCGTTGATGGAACTACTGTGGCAGGATTTGATCCTGCCACCTATTCTTACGATGCTGAGTTGCCTTACGGAACCACCATCTTCCCAGATGTTATTGCAACGACTAACGATACCAGAGCGGTAACGAGCATCACCAATGGTGCTGCGCTTCCGGGGGCAACCAATGTTGTTGTTACTGCAAATGATGGAGTTACCCAGCTCACCTACATGGTTAACTTTACCATTGCTCCACCATCCACCGATGCTACGCTATCAGATTTAACCGTCGATGGCGCTACCGTTGAGGGGTTCGATGCGGCAACGCTGACCTACACCGTTGACCTACTTCATGGAACTACGGTAGTGCCTGCTGTTGGGGCAACCACCAGCTATGCACATGCCTCAACGGTTATTACCAATGCGTCTGCTCTACCAGGAACAACCACGGTGGTTGTGACTGCTGAAGACGGTACCACCCAGCTCACCTACACGGTTGAGTTCACGGTAACTTCTGGTATTAATGGAGTAAAAGATGATGTACTGAGCGTTTACCCCAACCCTGCTATTGACGTAGTGCATGTGAAAACAAGCGCTACCATTTGCCAAATTGCAGTGGTTAACGTTAATGGCAAGGTACTCATTCAGTCAGACGCTAAGGGCTACGAGGCAACTGTAAATACTACTGCTTTGAGCAACGGCATCTACTTCTTGCGCATTGTAACCTCCCAAGGTGTTACCACCAAAAAGATTCAAATTATTAGGTAATACCGAAATACCGCTATTGATAAAGAGGCCACCCAAGCAGGGGGCCTCTTTTTTTATTGGCAGATTCTTCATTGTTCTTCTGGAAAAGTTCGCTGATCTTTTTCTTGGTGAGCATGGGTGAATCGAAATAGAACATGTAACTTTCTTTGATATATGCCAGTCAGGGGGTGACTATTTTGCTAACGCAATCAAGTCACCCCCTGACTAGGGTGTGGAGCAATTTTCCAAATTACCCTGTAGTTTCTCTCGGGACTGAATTCTCTTTATTCAATTGACATATTGCCGGATTGGCTAATTGGCACATTTCAAAATTGTCTCATTCTCAAAACCTGTCCGGCTGCTGTCGGGTTTCCAAATTGCTCTGCCGTGCCTTCGGCACTGGAACCACGTTGAACGCTAATCTGCTACCATACTGTCGTCCCTCGCGGGACTTGTTTTTCAATTGGTAATCTGGCTAATTGGCACATTTTCAATCTTCAAATTGTCACATCTTCAAATTTTAAAATTACTCTGTCTTCCTTCGCAGGTATGGCTTCTCTTTTTTCATTGGCAAATTGTCTAATTGGCAAATTGACCCATTGTCGCACTGTCACATTTCCCCGTCTCACTACTTTCTCTCCTCCTTTGTGTTAATTTAACGCTATCTTTGCCAAAATTTTTTGCATCCATGAACCGGAAAACGGATTTTCTGGTAGTTGGCTCAGGGATTGGAGGGCTTAGCTTTGCCCTCAAGGTGGCCGACTACGGAAAGGTTATCCTGATAACCAAAAGTGCACTCGACGATACCAACACCGCCTTTGCACAGGGAGGAATAGCGGCAGTAACCTATTCGCCCGACGATACCGAAAAGCACGTTAACGATACGCTTATCTGCGGTGCAGGGCTCTGCAACGAGGAGGTGGTGCGCATGGTGGTTACCGAGGCCCCGGAGCAAATTAAGGAGCTCATTCGGTGGGGGGTGAAGTTCGACCGAACCCCAGATGGCCAGTACGACCTAGCCAAGGAGGGCGGGCACTCCGAGCACCGCATTCTACACCACAAGGATAACACCGGCGCCGAAATTGAGCGGGCGCTTATCCGGCAGGTAAAGGCCAACAAGAACATTGAAATACTCGAAAACTTCTTTGCGCTGGAGCTGCTCACGCAGCACCACTTAGGCAAGCTGGTAAAGAAGAACGACAAGGATATTGAGTGCTACGGTGCCTACGTGCTCGATCTAAAAACACAGAAGGTGTTCACCTTTTTGTCGAAGGTTACGGTGCTGGCAACGGGTGGCACGGGCAACATATACTATACCACCACCAACCCTCCCGTAGCCACCGGCGACGGCATTGCCATGGTTCATCGGGCCAAGGGCGTTATCGAGAACATGGAGTTTATCCAGTTTCATCCCACCTCGCTCTTCAACCCCGGGGAACGGCCATCGTTTCTGATAACCGAGGCCATGCGTGGCTTTGGTGCCATTCTTCGTACGCAGGACGGGAAGGAGTTCATGCACGACTACGATAAGCGTGGGTCGCTGGCTCCCCGCGATGTGGTTGCCCGTGCCATCGATAACGAGATGAAGATTCGTGGGGAGGACTTTGTTTACCTCGACTGCACCCACAAGAATCCCGACGATATTAAGGCACACTTTCCAAACATATACCAGAAGTGCCTCTCCATTGGTATCGATATTACCAAGGATATGATTCCGGTGGTACCTGCTGCCCACTACCTCTGCGGCGGCATTAAGGTGGATATTAACGGGCAAACCACCATTCACAATCTGTATGCCGTTGGCGAAACTACTTCCACCGGATTGCATGGAGGAAATCGCTTGGCATCCAACTCGCTTGTAGAGGCCATTGTGTATGCCGAGCGAGCTGCAAGGGCTACCGTCCATCGCTTTCAGCAAGCCGTTCTACAGGAAGCCATCGCCGATTGGGACCACGAGGGAACCACCCACATGGAGGAGCTGGTGCTTATTACCCAAAACTACAAGGAGATGCAGCAAATAATGAGCAACTACGTGGGTATTGTGCGCTCCAATCTTCGACTCGAAAGGGCCATGAACCGGCTGGAGATAATCTACCGCGAAACGGAGGAGCTCTACAAAAAGTCGATACTTACGCAAAGCCTGTGCGAGCTGCGAAACCTCATCAGCGTTGGTTACCTCATTATTCGCATGGCACAGAACATGCGCGAGAGCCGGGGGCTTCACTACTCTATTGACTACCCTGCTGCTAAAACTGGGTTTGAATTTTAGCAATCAAGAGTTTCCAAGATAGCCATCGCGAGAGCATTAAGCGGTACCAATAAAAGAGAAAACCTCGCAGCGTTTGTAGCTGCGAGGTTTTGCTTTGGCACCAATGGTTGGGGCGAATAGTTTTTGGTAACTACAGCATCATACCTCCCGAGGCTTCAATGCGCTGTCCGTTGATCCACCTGGCCTCCTCGCTGCAGAGGAATGCGACCACGCCGCCAATGTCATCGGGTAAGCCAACACGACCTAGGGCTGTTACACTAGCAATGTTGTCGTTTACCTCCTTGTTGTCGCGCACATGACCTCCGCCAAAATCGGTGGCAATGGCTCCGGGAGCAACCACGTTGACGGCTATTTTACGCGGCCCTAGCTCCTTGGCAAGGTAGCGCGTAAGCACCTCAACTGCCCCCTTCATGGAACCGTATGCCGACGAACCCGGAAACGAGAATCGAGCCAGCCCCGAAGAGATGTTTATGATACGACCTCCATCGTTGATAAAGGCCAGTGCCTTTTGGGTAAGAAAGAACACGCCCTTGTAGTGGATGTTCATTGCCGTGTCGAACTGATCCTCTGTGGTTTCGCCAAATGGGGCGTAAAGCGCTGTACCCGCATTGTTAATTAGGAAGTCAAAGTTAGTGTTGCCCGTTTCTCTCTTCAAATACTCGGTTACAAGTTTAAAAAAGCCATCGAACTGCTTCACGTTTCCGGCATCGAGCTGAAAGGTGGCTGCCCTTTGGCCCATCGATTGAATTTCGGCCACCACCTTGTCGGCTTCCATCTTGTTGCTATTGTAGGTAAGCACCACATCCATACCTTTTTTTGCTAGGCCAATGGCCATGTTTTTGCCTAACCCGCGACTTCCGCCGGTTACTAAGGCAATTTTACTTTTTGTGCTCATATCTTTTAACAGTTAATTTTGTGTTGCAAAGTTGAGGTATTTCATGGGTGAAGCGCTTACACGCATCAATCCAATATTTGCAAAATTCAAACCTACAAAAGAGCTGTAAAGTTTGTTGAGAATTTTCTAGTTAACAGGCTTGATGTAGTGTTTGTTTACCACATGGGATAGCAAAAGCAATGTAAGTGTTGCTTATTTTACTGAAAATAGATGATTGTGTGTTGGGTTAGTGGCTACAACCTTATTTGATTTACCAACTTAAAGGAGGCTTTTATCCCAAACGAGGCGAATTTTTGGCCATTGAAGCCCACGAACACACCCACCCCACCAAACAGGCTTATCTGCGTTAATCCGTACCCAGCCTCCCAGTAAGGCGTTCGCCCCTTGGTGTAGAGGTAGCTGGCATAAATATTCTCTTGCCACATCCGGTTACTAAGAAACGGCAGGTACTTCAACAAAAGGAATGGCGACTGGTAGTGGGCAAACCCGGTTGCCCATGCATTCGACGTGCTATGGTCGTAGTAATCAAGCAGCTGGTAGCTGTTGCTGAAATCATCAAAAACCAACGGAATAAGCTGCGTGTTGAAGTGCTTAAAGTCGGGGAAGTAGAGCCTGTTTTTTCGAACAAAGTCGCCGTAGCTAAGGCTGTAGCTAATCCAGTTGGAGGGTCCTGAATGGATGTCTTGGGATATCCCACCCTCTATGGCCACAAAGTCGGCGTAATTGTTCGCCAAATTTGGTAGGGCAATTCTTGTGTTTGCGTAAATGGTTGGGTAGCTGGAACGAATCATCACCTTTCGGTTTCGCTCCATACGGTAGTAATACCGAGGGGTGTAGCTAATGCCCAACTCTACAATCGCTGCCTTATGGTTGGGCAGATATGTTCCATAAACCGAATCGGTTACTGGAATATTTGGCTTAAAATTCTTGCTGTCGGTGTAGAAGAACGAAAAATCGGTGTGGTTATCGAGCATAGTTCGGTTGTAGAAACCACCACCCGTTGTGAGCACCAGTCCATTGGCTATATCAATATTGTTGCTGAACTCAACAAAATCATTTTGGTAGAGCGCCATATAGTTGGTTCGAAAAAAGAGCGAAGAGATGGTGTTTCCAAAAACGCTCACGCCGTTCTCCCTGTTGAAATCAGCACTTTCGCTTCCAGCTAAAAAAGAGAGGGAGCCTCGGCTTAGTGGTGCATAGTCGAAGCGGGTATTGAGCTCTCCCATCAGCCTTTTTCGGTTAAAGGCGTAGGCCAGCGAAGGCTTAATATCAAAGGTGGTAGAAGCATAGTGCTTCCTATAACGGAAGTATGCTCCGGCCACAAACCCGTCCACCGTGTTGAACCTAATTTGGGTGGGGGTAACGAGTCCCGAAAAGGCCATCTTGACTGTATCGCCCTTGGTCCATGTTTTTCCAAAAATCGCCTTGCTAATTATCGATGACTTCTTAGGCAACGTATCCTTGGCCGATTTTGCGGTATCCGACTTGTGAGCAGCGTCAGGCAGGGTTGCCAGCTTCATACCGGCGACCTCCTCTGGGGTAAGGGCAACCGGACGAATTCGCTGCCAAGTGGTGCTATCGGTTAGCCTTGCAGCAGAATCAACTTTTATGTTGTTTCTATTATCCTTAATCTCTAGCCCTTTTTGTCTCGTGGTATCCTTCGCCTTCGCCTCCTGCTTCATGAGAACAGCCATCTGGTACATCTCCCTATTGTTGAGCTTATCCTTCTCCATAAGCTGCTGCATCTTCTGTGTACGAACCTGTTCTCGCTTTTCCTTTCTCGTTTTTGGGGCGGGTTTAACCTCCTTATTGCTCTCTTCTATGGCCACCTTCACCTCGGGGAAAGCCGTTGGCGGTTTTAGCTTGGTGTTTTCGGTAACCTGCTTATACTTCACCGAGGCTGTATACTTCACGTCGCCCTCATTGCCTAAGAACTGGCCAATAATGTCGAAGTAGTAGCTAACCGGCATCCACACGTTCTTCTCCACCTCGCTAAAGTTTTGCTGCAGGTGAATGGTTCCTACCGTTGATTCAACCGAGAGATCCACAGCGTGAAGGTTCCAAAAGTTATCGGCAATGTAGATGTAGCCCGACACCAGCTGCTTGCTCTTTCGTTTAGGAATAACCTTTATCTTGTTCACCACCACATCGCCCTCCATGCTAAAGCCTTCGTAGCGGAAGTTGTAGTGGTTAAAGGCGTATGGCGCTAGAGGGAGTATCATGTCGCCAATTTTGGGCTGGTAGAAACTTGCATTTACAAAGCTCATTGGGTCCCCGCCATTTTCGTCAGGGAAATTGGATTTTAAACTTTTCACCGTTTGGTCATACTTATTCGGTGCGGTAAACTTTATGTCGCTTAACGATTCCTTCAGGTATAGCACTCCAACCTTTGGCATATCTTCATCACTGGACATCTTTCTTACAATCCACGATAGCTTTTTTATCTTGAGGCTTCCCTTCATATATACCTCAGCGGTGTATGAGGTAATCTGATTTTGGTAGTATGGTGCCATGCCTATGGCTCTGCGCATAATACTGTAAGCGGGGTCCTCGGAGCCGGGCGTAATTCTTACCCCAGCAATTTGGTAAGGTTTAGTATTTAGGGTAACGTTATGGTGGAGCCCCTTCACGCCGACCACCAGCTGCTCCTCCAGCGTTTCATAGCCCAAACTTTGGAATACTACAGAATAGGTTCCTGGTTGCACCTGAACGTTGTAACCGCCATAATCGTTGGCCGTGGTACCCAGTTTTAGTTCTTTTATATAAACCGTTGCGTACGGCACGGTGGCACCCTGCTCGTCGGTGATTGTACCACTAATGGATTGCGCTTGCATTGAGACTGAAGCAAGCAGGAAGAATAGGCTGGTAAAGTAGCGCATAAAAAGTGACGTTGATTTTGCCTTAGGCGATTTTGTAATGGGAAAAGTTACAAAAAAGATGCATGCCATTGTATATCACTTTTTTTGTTTCTGTTTTCAATACATAAAAGGTTCATTATTCACTGGGGTTGGTGATCAAATAGTAGTACACTTGCAACTTCTTTTCGGCAGGTAACCAAAGAATTAAACCCTTTTATTTCTAAGAAGGAAAACATTTTATATTTTTAACCGGGGATGGTCGCTCTATTTTCAGCCTTTTGTCATTTTTGCAAATCGCTGTTTTGTTGAACATTTGGAAGTATGGGGCCTCCACTTCACCATACATTACGATACCGAACATTAATAATCGGGAAAATGATTTCATTCAAGAAGCTCAGGTTGACGACAAAGATGCAGGTTTTGGTTCTGCTAACCGGCATTGCAGTTATAACCTTTATAGGTCTATTTGCCGGCTACCGCGTTCGGCAAATGGCCGTAGACAGTGCCATTGCCACTGTTACAAAACAGGCCGAGAAACATGCTGCTCTTATCAGGGGTGATTTGGAGTTGGATCTTGGTTTTTCAAGAGCAATGGCTCAATCGATGTATGGCTACGAAAAAATCCCTCGACCAGAGCGCGACTCCATCTATTTGAATCTGCTTTACAATTTGAAGCGCAACAACCCCAAGTACCTTTATGTATGGATGAATTGGGAGTATTCTGCCTTGAGGCCGGGATATAAGTTTGACTATGGTCGCGAATCCACTTCGGTTTACGAGAGCCATGGTGATATTGTAAGCTTTGTGGAGCAAAAAGATACAGCCGGCAACAACCTCGAGAGCTCATACTATAAGGTTAAGACTACCAATAAGGAGGCAATTATTGATCCTTACCCATACTCCGTTGACGGCATTCACACCACTATGGTTACCAGTGTCTGTGTTCCTATCGACAAGGGAGGCCGCTTTGTTGGTTTGGCCGGAGTAGATATTCCCCTTTCGAAGTTTCAGGATCAGGTTGCCAGCATTCACTCCTATGAAGGTTCACTTGCCTTCCTCGTTTCCAACAACGGAATTATTATTGCTCATCAAGATCCAGCGAATGTTGGAAAAAAATTAGTTGAGGTTTATCCTGATATTACCTTAACCAATAAACTGGAGAAGAAAATTGCAGATGGGTTTGGAACACAATTCTATGCTACGGTCAACGGGACGCGCTGCTATATCATTCTTCGCCCTGTTAAGGTGAGTGATACCGACCAACCTTGGTCTCTTGGCTTAATAATTCCCTCCTCATCCATTATGCAGGAGGCTCGAGCTACTTTATATATCTCTATCCTTGTTATGATTCTTGGTTTAGGATTGCTTGCATTCGTGGTTCGAATGATTGCAAAAAGCATTACAAGCCCCATAATGACCATTAGGGATAGACTCAACATTATGGCCTTGGGTGATATCGACTCCTCTAAGAAGGTCACCATTGATACCGGTGATGAGTTGGAGGAACTAGGAAGCTCACTCAACAGCTTGGTTGACGGATTAAATAATGCTGAGGTATTTGCACGCGAAATAGGGAAGGGTAACCTTAATGCGGAATTTAACCTTCTAGGATCCAACGATCTCCTTGGAAAATCGTTACTGGATATGCGACAGTCGCTTAAAGAAGCTCGTGAGCAGGAAAACTTACGTAAGGATGAGGAAGAACGCCAAAACTGGGCTACTAAAGGGTTGGCGCTGTTTGGTGACATACTACGTCGCAACAACGACAACCTGCATGAGCTTTCATACGAAATTATCCAAAATCTGGTAACTTACCTTGAAGCCAATCAGGGTGGAGTTTTTGTAATAAACGATTCTGATCCTTCTCAGCTAGTTTTGGAGATGACCGCCAGCTATGCCTACGATCGGAGGAAGTTCTTGGAAAAAACCATAGCTCCTGGAGAGGGAATGGTTGGCCGTTGCTTCATAGAGCGTAAGCGAATTTATATGACCGCAGTCCCCAACAACTACATCACCATCACTTCTGGCCTTGGAAAAGAAAATCCAAGTGCATTACTTCTAATCCCTATGCTGGTAAACGATAACATTTTTGGAGTTATTGAGATTGCCAGCTTTACCAAGTTTCCTGAATATCAAATTGCATTTGTAGAGAAAGTTTCGGAAAGCATTGCAGCCACCATATCATCTACTAAAATAAATATTCGCACATCAGAGTTACTGGCAAGGGCGCAGCAACAGGCTGAGGAGCTAGCAGCCCAAGAAGAGGAGATGCGCCAAAACATGGAAGAGCTGCAAGCCACTCAGGAGGAGATGGAGAGAAAACGCAGTGAACAGGAGCAGCTGCAGATACAGCTGGGCGAGGAGAAAGCGTTGCTCGACGCTCTTATGCTGAACATTCCTGACTTTGTTTACTTTAAGGATACCAACAGTCAGTTTATCCGCATCAGCAAATCGATGGTTAAGCTATTCATGGCACAGTCACCTGACGATCTCATTGGAAAATCGGACTTTGACTTCCATTCCAAGGAGCATGCACAGATAGCCTTCAACGAGGAGAAGGCTATCATGAATAGCCAAAAGCCTATTGTTGACCATGTAGTTCATGAACAGTTTGACGATGGCCGTGAGCAGTGGGTTTCTACCACCAAAATGCCTCTCTTCAACGATCATGGCGAGGTGGTTGGTACCTGGGGTATTAGTAAGATTGTGACCGAATTGAAGCAGGCCGAAATCATCGCCAACTCGAAAGTAGCGGAAGCCGAAGAGTTACACAAGAAAATGGTAGCTCACGAGAATGAATACAAAGCACTTGCTTCTGCGCTAAATGCCAACACGCTGGTTACCTACTTCACTACCGATGGAGTAATAATTTCGGTAAACCAACCGGTGCTTAGCTTGGTGGGCAAAGACGAGAATGAGATTGTTAGCCATCACCACCAAGAGGTATTTGGAATGGGCGAATCGGAAGAGGCCCAAAAGGAGCTCTGGAGTGATTTACGAAAAGGCATTGTTGTAAACCGAACCTACAGCCACAAAGTGAATGGAGTAAAGGTTATCCTGCACGAAACCTACTCGCCGGTTGAAAATATTGATGGATTGGTTGAGAAGGTAATCTGCATTGCTACCAAAGAATCCTAACTCATGTGGTTAGAATTGCTGTCGGCATGACGGTTATCAATAAATATTAACATTAGTTCGGCGGCCGCAGTTAACAACCTGCGGCTGCTTTTTTACCATTTACCATGTATGTTGTAGTCGACCTTGAAACGAGCGGGGGAAACCCTCAACGCGACCGAATAATTGAAATTGCAGCCTACCTTTTCGATGGAGAAACGGTGGTTGACGAGTTGGTTACGCTTATCAATCCCGAAACAAACATTCCATCATACATTACCACCCTCACCGGGATTAACAACCAAATGGTGACCAATTCCCCTAGGTTTTTTGAGGTGGCCAAGAAGTTAGTAGAACTCACCGATGGTTGTGTTTTTGTTGCACATAATGCCCCTTTCGACTATGGCTTTATTCGCAACGAATTTCAGCGGTTGGGTTATACCTACAATCGACCTACGCTTTGCACCGTTCGCTGGAGCCGAAAACTTATACCGGGTCTTCCCTCCTACAGCTTGGGCAACCTTTGCCAATCGCTGAATATTCAGTTTGGCGATCGCCACCGTGCTGCTGGTGATGCTACGGCCACCGTTAAGTTGCTTCGCCTGCTGCTAGAACGTAACAATGGCGATCAAATTATTCCTCTCAACGGCAGCGTTATTTCACGCGAAAAATTACACCCAAATCTCTCCATCGATCGGTTGGCCAACCTGCCGGATGATACCGGTGTTTACTTTATGTGGAACGAAAAGTCGGAGCTCATCTATGTAGGTAAAAGCATTAACATAAAAAGCCGAATAAGCCAGCATATTACCGGGGCTAAATCGCGTCGTGAAACGGAAATGGTTGGTGCCATGGCCGACATTACCTGGGAACTCACAGGTAGCGAATTGGTAGCACTGCTGCTGGAGTCGTACCACATTAAGCAACAAATACCGGTTTATAATCGTGCTCAACGAAGAAAAGGAACATCGTACGGACTTTACGTTGAACCAGATGACAATGGCTACTTAAACTTTAAAATATCGAATAAGGCAGAGATGACTACCCCTGTTGCAAACTTCACCTCGCAGGCTATGGCGCGAAAGGTGCTGGACGATTTGATTGATCAATACAGCCTTTGCCAAAAACTGTGCGGTCTTTACAGCACCAACGGGGGGTGCTTTCACAGCCAAATTGGCCTTTGCCGAGGTGCGTGCAAGGGAGAAGAATCACCGGAAGATTATAATCAAAGGGTGGAAAAAGCCATGGCCTCCTCCGACCTGCCCCGGGCCTCATTTTTTCTGCTCGATAAGGGGAGAAATCCCGAAGAATTTGCCGTGGTAAAGGTGGAGTGTGGAAAACTGACAGGATGGGGTTTCTGCGATCAGAACATGGCCACCGGCATCGATGCGCTGCACGATTGCATTAAATCATATCCAGATAATAGAGATTCGAGAATTATTATCCGGTCGTTCTTGGCCGCTCCCGGAATTAAAAAGATACCGTTTTAGGATCGGATTAGAGATTCCTTGTCCCAAATTTAGCTCCGCTGAGCTCCCTTCGATCGGTTGCCTTCGGCGAGCTCCCTTCGGTCGGTTCTAGTTTCTTATTATTCCCTTCTTTGCCAATTATTAAAATGGAGAGTTGATTTAGAATACTAACGCGAAATCCCTGGGATGCTAATACCTGAAAGGTTTTGGTAGAGTTCCAGCGCATAGGTATCGGTCATTCCCGACACAAAATCGACCACCGAAAGCAGGTCGAGGTAGAGGCTATCATTGTTCATCTCATACTGCGATGGAATGCGAGAGAGCAACTTCTTAGAGTAGGTAGATTCACGATGCTGGAGCGCTTCGGTAAATATCTCGAGCAGAGTGTTTAGAATTTTGAATCCAGCAAGCTCGATTTCCACAACGGAATGGTGACGATAAATCTCCTTCACTGATACTGTTGAAATGGCGTCCATTGCCAGCTTGGTCTCCTCTGGTAAGCTCTTCATTAGCCCAGCAACCGATTTGCCTTCCATGATTTGTGGCAACTGTTCCACAAACGAACTACTACACTCCTCAACCAGTTTATTTATCACCATGGCCCTCAGATAAGCCACCTGCTCGTTTTTGTCTGTTACAACCCTTAGCGTCATATCAATCCTAGGCCGAACACCCTGATGCTTTGTTTCCGGAAAGAAAGCCAAAAGCAATTCCATTACCCGCTGCGTAGAGATAATGCCCAGCTTATGAGCATCCTCCAAATCCATTATGTTATAGCAAATATCGTCGGCTGCCTCCATTAAGTATACCAGCGGATGACGACAATAGCCAGTCGCATTTAGCAACCCGGTGGCAGACATAATCTGCTCAAAAATTGCCTTGTCAGCCTGGAAAAAGCCAAACTTCTTTTTTGCCACCCCTTGTGTGGATTCCCAAGGATATTTCACCAAGGCAGCCATGGTAGCATAACTTAAACCAAACCCACCGGTACGTCTTCCTTTAAGGCTATATGTCAGTAGTCTAAAAGAGTTTGCATTACCCTCAAACTGCTTTAAGTCGAGAAACTCAGCCGGATTAAGATACTCTTCAAACTTATCGCTATTTTGGATAAAAAAGTGGCGAATAGCATCCTCGCCAGAATGGCCGAAGGGTGGGTTGCCTAGGTCGTGAGCAAGACAGGCGGTACTAACAATGGTTGGTATTTCTACGAATAGTTGGTTAACGCCCTCCTCAACGGTTTGTTGGAGTCGATCTACCACAACAGCCCCCATCGAACGCCCCACGCTGGCGACCTCGAGACTATGGGTTAAGCGGTTGTGCACAAACACGCTTCCCGGCAGCGGGAATACCTGAGTCTTGTTTTGCAATCGACGAAAAGGCGAAGAGAATATAAGCCTATCGTAATCACGCTGAAAGTGTGTTCTGCCTGGCACCTCTGTTTCGGGCAAATCCTCCTCCTCCTTTCCAAGGCGCAATGGCAATAAAAGCTTATCCCAGCTGAGCATCATCACAAATTATTTTGCACCAGAAATATTGTTGGAAATCTTCAGAATCTTGTAAATCACGCCAGACTCGTCACGAATAGGAGTGTAGGTCTCCTGAAATTTGTAGGTAACGCTTTTTACCTTATAGGTGTTAATCTCCCTCTTCTGTATTCCGTTTCTTAAATCCAGCCAAAACCGCTCGTGCTCCTTCATTTGGGAAGCATTAAGTTGCAACCTATCAGTGAAGTGTGTTCCAACAACTTCCTCACGATCAAGACCTAATAATTCAAGGAATGAGTTGTTAATATTCATAATTGTGCCATCAAGATCGTATTCAATTACATAGGCTGAGGTATTGAGTGCCTCAATGTAACTCTGCATTTCAGAGCCCTTGCGAGCCGATTCCTCCTGTGTTGCCTGCAGCTCTTCCATGTTTTGGCGCATCTCCTCTTCCTGAGCAGCCAACTCTTCGGCTTGCTGCTGTGAGCGGTTAAGAAGCAGCTGTGTTCTAATATTAATTCTTACCGACTGTAAGGTTGAGGCAATACTTTGTCCTACTTTTTCAACAAACTCTATCTTATAGGATTCCAGTATGTTGAACGATGCTAGTTCAATAATTCCAAGAACCCTTTCCTCAATTAACAGGGGAACAATTAACAGGCAACGAGGACGTGCCTCACCAGTACCTGAACTAATTTGAATATAGGCAGGTGGAACGTCGGTCATAAAGATGGTTTTCTTTTCCAAAGCAGCCGTTCCCACCAAACCTTCCCCAACCACAAACTCCTTTTGCAAGAATTTCTTTCGGTTATAGGCGTATGCTGCAATCATCTGGAAGAATTCGTTGCCTGGTTCATCCTCGTTATAAATAAATATACCGCCCTGGTTTGCGTCGATGTAGTGGACTAGGTTGCTCAGGATGCCATCTGCCAAAACAGCAAGGTTGTCGTTGTTCTGACGGAGTATATCACCAAACTTAGCCAATCCTTCATTGGTCCAACGTCTATTATCTTCTTCGATCTTTCGTTTTGCCTCCTCCTCCCGAGCGCCAAGCAGGCTATGCTGCATCTCCACAAGAGCTTTCCCTAACTCATCGTCCTCGCTAAGGAGCGTTAACTCAGTATTCAAAACTCCGGTGCCAATTTTCTTTGCAAACTCAACCTTTTCCAACAACCCCTGAACTGATACATTCAAAGCATCTGACATATCTCCAATCTCGTCTTTGGTATCCACATTTACCATCATGGAACTATCTAAATGTCCCTTCGAAAGCTTGCTGAGCAAGCCTGTTACTACTTTTATATTGCCTGTAATTCGACGCGATAGCCACCAAACAATGAGCGACATGGCTATCAATCCAATTAGACCGACCAATACTAGAATCCAGGTGATACGATGTGCATCGGCCAGCATGGTGGATTTTGGCACCGCAATACCAAGCATCCAAGGTGTGCGAGCACGTCCAATCCAAATTGGATTAAAGGCATAGTAGTAGGTTACACCGTCGGTACCTTCTCCAAAAAAACTAAACTTCTCTCCATTTTGAATCTTAACATCCATCCCTTGGTCTACATAAGCATCCGGAAAATCGTCAGCAATCTCCTCACCCAATTTCGATTTGTCAGGGTACCCAATATATTTAAGGTCAGTGGAGATTAGCATGGCGTAGCTTCCCTCGAATGGCTTTATGGTTTGAACCAAGTTTTGCAGCCTATCCAGACCAATGTCGAAACCAACCACACCAATAAATTTATTGTTTAACCTAATGGGCGAAACAAGACTGGTCAT
The DNA here is from genome assembly GCA_035530955.1 of Williamwhitmania sp. Taxonomy (GTDB): domain Bacteria; phylum Bacteroidota; class Bacteroidia; order Bacteroidales; family Williamwhitmaniaceae; genus Williamwhitmania. The sequence continues at coordinate 19,228 of DATKTT010000051.1, forward strand.
TAGAATGTTATCCTTTGCATTGCCAGTATAGGAGTAGAAGTAGGGAACGTTTATGGTTTCGTATCCTTGCTGTCCCTCTGTTTTGTTGAACACATAAAGCGGTGGGTCACCGTCCATACTCTTGAACATGGTGTTGCTCTTTATTTCACCGCCTTGCCTATAGCACTCAAAAACATATCGGCCATATGTCTTGGTGTAAGTAGAGTCTATTGCACTTAGTTCCCATGAATCCCATACGCTAAGTACATTTTCGTCCGCCTTCAACACAGCACGGTACATGTTCTGAACCACTGGCTTCCACGAGTCGCCAGGGAAATTCTTGTATATTGTAACCGCCTGCGACAACGTTTTTACATTTGCCATTTCAACGCCCATCTGCTTTTCAATGTCCTGCGAATACTTTTCAAGGGTTACCTGCGTAAGAGCCATGGCATTGGTTCTTGCCGTTTCAATGGCCATGCTGCCAACGTAGGCTAGTCCAAGACCAAAGATTACTGCAACCGAAAGGGTCACGAACAGCTGTATTCTCTGCTGAATATTCAGTTTAATTTTCATGGGGTAGAAGTTTTCAGTGGATTCACCAAATGATAACCCGTGATGATAAGGAGGTAAATTAAACGATTTTATGCGACAAATCAAAGATGTAATTGGGGACTTCAACACAATGATTGGCGTTTCATAATTTAGCTGATATCGCATAAGTATGGGGTTTTAAACCAATAAAAGCTATAATTTAGCCTGTGCAATCATGCTCCAGTTAAAGCATTAAACACTCAGAATATGAAAGCAATAAAAATTTATCAAGTCGATGCTTTTACCAGCCACCTGTTTGGAGGAAATCCGGCCGCCGTGTGCGTGCTGGACTCGTGGTTGCCCGATAGCCAGATGCAGCACATTGCGGCTGAAAACAATTTGGCTGAAACGGCCTTTGTGGTAAAAACAGGCTATGAGGAATTCGCAATTCGGTGGTTCACCCCAGTGGTGGAGGTAGACCTCTGTGGTCATGCAACTCTAGCTTCATCATATGTGTTGTTTCGTTTTTATAAGCAGGGGAGCAGCCGGCTTACATTTCAGTCGAGTCGTTCTGGTGTATTAGGGGTAAGTAAGGAGGGGGAGATGCTCACGCTTGACTTTCCTGCTGACACTTGCCGAGCGGCCGCCATCTCCACCGAATTGATAGAGGGAATTGGGTTTGCTCCCATTGAAGTTTTTCAGGGAAAGTCCGACCTCATGCTGGTGCTGGAAAACGAAGAGCAGGTGCTCTCTATAAAGCCGAATTTTGTAAAGATTGCCAGTGCAGCAGGAGTGAGAGGGGTAATTGTAACAGCACCGGGAAACCAAGTTGATTTCGTCTCCCGCTTTTTTGCACCGCAAGCAGGAATTCCCGAGGATCCGGTTACCGGCTCGGCCCACACAACTCTAACACCCTATTGGGCAAAACGGCTGGGCAAAGACACCATGGAGGCCATCCAGCTGTCGGCACGCAAGGGGCACCTCACCTGCCACCTCAACGGCGATAGAGTTGAAATAAGTGGTAATGCAGTTTTGTACTTGACGGGGGAGATATTTGTAGAGTAGAAATTGGGCGTTAGCTAAGCTCATGATCAACTCCGGTCATGGGACTTGTAATAAATGCCGAATTTCTAATTTGGCTGCATCAAGTTCGCTTCTCCCTGCTATCGTTAAAATGAGTTCCACAACGTTTTAATTGGGGTTGCATAGGAGAAAGGTTTTTATGATTCCCTACTCCAGTTATCTACTCATAATTACCAACTGTACACCCTTCACCAAACCAATCTCCCCTCATTTTGTTACTGACTTATGAGTTATGAAAAAAATGGCGTTATTGCAGAAAGCGAGACATCATTGAATGAAGTGCATTGCATACAACAATAGAGCGGTTAAACCATGGACATCCAGCATATTTTCACAAACAACCAACTGTGGATTGCGGAGAAGCTCGCTGCCGACAAGGACTACTTCAATAAGCTGTCGAAGGGGCAAAACCCAGATATCCTCTACATTGGGTGCTCCGACAGCCGCGTGAGTGCCGAGGAGATGATGGGCGTTAAGCCGGGTGAGGTGTTTGTGCACCGCAACATTGCCAACATGGTTCCCAACACCGACCTTAGCGCCATGTCGGTTATAACCTACGCGGTTAACCATCTCCGCGTCCACCATATCGTGGTGTGTGGCCATTACCACTGCGGTGGCGTGGACTCGGCCATGCAGTCGGCCGACCTTGGCCTTCTAAATCCGTGGCTGCGGAATATTCGCGATGTATATCGGCTGCACCAGGAGGAGCTTGACGCCATTGCCGATAACGATCAAAAGTACAACAGGCTGGTGGAGCTAAACGTGCAGGAGCAGTGCGTAAATGTTATCAAGACGGCCGATGTGCAGCGCGCAATCAAGGAGCGGCGAATAACGGTGCATGGTTGGGTATTCGATATCTACACCGGCAAGTTGGTAGACCTAAAAATCGATTTCGACAAGATTTTGGAAGGCATCATGAAAATCTACAGGTTGGTATAATCTGGGGTGTCAACCTTTAAATAAAAAAGAGGGTGACCCCGAAACGGTCACCCTCTTAAACACTAGTCCTCTCCGACCTCTACTTTAGCGTTATAGGCTTCCACTAGGCGAATAAACTCCGAACGGTAGCCATCTTCGTCGCTACCCTTAGCAAGCTTTGCCTGCTTTATGATCAAATCTTTAGTAAGGTCGCCCTTGTACGCTGAATTGCGGAGCATCATGCCAAACATGGCTACGGCGCTGGAAAAGCGAAGGCTCTCAGATGCCGAACTAATTTTCCCCTTCCTGAATGGAACCACCACCTCAAATGGTATGCTGGTGTCGCCATCGGGCAGCTTATAGCGCGTTTTTACGGTGGCCATTTCGTCGCCCTCCTTGGCTTCGGCGGTTAGCTTAGCCGCCTGGTATTTTAGGGAGTCTACCTCCTTCACAAACGGACTCTTTACGCCCTTGGGGATAATCTCATAAATGGCGGTTACTGTATGGCCCGAACCCATTTCGCCTGCGTCCTTTGCATCGTCCTTAAAATCCTCGTTGTTGAGCAACCTGTTTTCGTAACCAATGAGGCGGTAAGCCTCCACCACTGCTGGGTTAAACTCCACCTGCAGCTTCACATCCTTTGCCACAGTAAACAATGTCCCACCAAACTCCTTGGTGAACATTCGGTTGGCCTCCTGCATATTGTCGATGTAGGCATAGTTGCCATTCCCCTTATCGGCAAGGGTTTCCATCTTGCTATCCTTGTAGTTTCCCATGCCAAAGCCTAGACAGGTGAGGAAGACTCCGCTTTTGCGCTTCTCCTCAATCAGACGCTCCATGTCGGCATCGCCCGATGCACCTACATTAAAATCGCCGTCGGTGGCTAAGATGATGCGGTTGTTGCCTCCCTTGATAAAATTCTCTTGCGCTATTTTGTATGCCAGCGATATGCCAGCCCCACCAGCTGTGGAGCCCCCAGCTCGGAGTTGATCAATGGCATCCATTATCCTTACCTTGTTTTCACCTGAAGTGGACGGCAGCACCTCTCCAGCAGCCCCTGCATATACCACAATGGCAACGCGATCCTTTGCCCGTAGGTTATTCACCAATAGCTTAAAGGCTGACTGCACCAGCGGCAGCTTGTTAGGCTCATTCATCGATCCGGAAACGTCCAGCAGAAAAACTAGGTTGCTGGCCGGAAGGTTCTCTGTTGAAACATGCTTTGCCTGAAGCCCAATTTGCATTATTAGATGCCCCTCCTGCCAAGGACAAGCGGCAACTTCAGTGGTAATTCCGTAAGGGTGATTACCACTAGGTTCGGGGTAACTGTAGTTGAAGTAGTTCACCATCTCCTCGATGCGAACGGCATCCTTCGGTGGATTCTGGCCCAAGTTTAAGAATCGACGGATGTTGGACCACGATGCGCGATCCACGTCTATGCTGAAGGTGGAGAGTGGCGAATCGGTTGTGCGCTTAAAACCGTTTTCCGAAATTTTGGAGTAGGATTCATCGGTGTATGTCGCAGAAGGGGCAAAGTTTGCATATCCATGAACTACCACACCGCTAACTCTGCCTTGCAAGGCTTTTTGTTGTGACATGCCTAGCGAAGTTACCACAACCTCGTCCATTGTTGCTACCTGTGGCACCATAACCACATTCAAAACACTTTTGCCATTAACCTTAATTTTCTGTGTTTGAAAGCCAACAAAGGAAAACACCAACACCGCGGAGGTATCAATAGTGGCAAATGAGTAGTTTCCATTGAGGTCCGTGGTAGCACCTGTGGTTGTGCCCATGACCTGAATGCTGACTCCGGGTATTGGATTCCCATTGTCAGCCGATGTTACGGCTCCCTTAACCGCCATGGTTTGAGCTGCTGCTGTTACCGAAAATAGTCCGGCGACAATAATAAAAAGTAGCTTTTTCATAGTTTTTGGGGTGTTAGTTATGATAAAAATATAATCAACTATTGGGCCAGAATTTTTTGCCCTTTTTAAGAAGGATTAAGATTTCAGATTATTCCATAAAACTAGTTCACAATCACTAAGATTTATATTTGACCATATTTTTCTTACCTTAAATCAAAATAATTTGCACCTTCATTGATTAAATGTTTTTGAAGTTTAAAACATGTTGCTACATTTGATATAGAACAGAATCATCTTACATACATCCCCTTTTCGATAAAAAATTTCACATGATGAAGAAGAGACTCGTTTTACTGCTAATTGGAACCATACTGCTCACCCTTACCAAGGGCTTTGCACAGGTGGCGCTCACACGACCAATAAATTCAAACGATATAATTGAACAAGGCATCCAGTGCCACGATCGTGAGAGCTACGACTCGGCATTGGTTTTCTACCGGCAGGTAGATGTAAACGACCCAAACTACGCCTGGGCCTGTTACGAATCGGGACTATCGCGATATAGCCAAAATCATTTGGATGAGGCGGAGGCAAAAGCACGCGAAGCAATTGCTCTTGGTTTTAGCAACCCAGCACTATTTACATTGCTGGGTAGCATTCTCGACGATATGGGTAAGTCGGCTGAAGGTGCTGCGGCAATTCAGGGTGCTTATAGCAAGTGGCCTTTCAACCAGAATTTACTTTACAACCTTGGAATTTGCTACCTCAACGCGGGAAAGCTAAAAGAAGCCGAAGCGGCATTACTAAAATCGGCCCGCTACTTTCCATACCATACTCGTTCTCACCTAGCCTTGGGCAAGGTCAATTTGTACATGGGGCATACAGCTGAAGCTTATCTCGCCTACAACATGGCCATTGTAATGAATCCAAAATCTAGCTTTATTACAGAGTTCGAGGATGCCATTACGGGTAAGTACGACAACAAAATTGACCATATTAACTATCCCTATCCTGAAGGTGTGAATGCTGAAAAATGGAATGAACTAAGATGGCTGCTACAATCGGAGATGGCAATAGATAAATCGTTCAACTTCCCATATAAGCTAGACTTTGTCGTTACTCGTCAATCTTATTTGCTTTTTCAAAAGGCGCAGTATGAGCCAAGCGACACCTCCATCTATAATCAGGAGTATGTGCGATTCTTTAAGGATGTAATGAATACCAACAACTTCGAAAACTTAATTTATTACCAGTTTCAGAATACGGGTATTGCTGCAGTGAATCAGTGGCTTGAAAAAAACAAGTCGAAGGCTAAGCAGTTTGTGGGCCTTGCCGTGAAAGATATCAATACTTGGAAAAGCCAAGGGTTTGAGCCAGCAAACAGTACTTCCAAAAGTTTTGAGGTGAACTACTCAACCGATGGAGATCTAGTAAGCATGGGTAGCTATCTGCCTGGGAACGATTCCTTAAGAACAGGAACTTGGGTGTTCTTCAACAACCTGGGTGGCATCAAAGAGGTTGGCAACTTTAGTAAGGGTGAAATTGATGGAAACTATAGAATTTACTACGATGATGGAACCATAAAGCAGAACCTCAATTTTGCTAACGGGAAACTTAACGGCGGTGCAACAACCTACTACCAGAATGGCAATCGATCGGGAGATTATCAGTTTAAGAATGATAAACGAAATGGTGTTTGCACATACTATAACTCTTCAGGCTTGGTTGATGAGCATAATGAATATATCGATGGTAAGCTAGACGGCACTTCCATAAAATACAGCTATAGCAATGCCTTTACCACCACATCACATAACAAGTCCGGCCTTACAGAAGGTCCTGCAGACCAAACCTGGATGAACGGCGCCGTATCGGAAAAGTATGCCTTTGCCAACGATAGCCTTTCCGGTCCTTACAAGGCGTATTATAAAAATGGAGTAACTAAGGCAGAAGGAAACTACACCGGAGGGACACAGGTTGGTGAATGGAACTACTTCTTTGCAAATGGAAAACTAAAAACTACTGGGAATTATAGCAGTGATGGAGAACGAACAGGCGTTTGGCGTTATTACAACTTCAATGGTACGCTCGAATCTGTTGAAGACGCCTATGTAAATGGGCAATTAAATGGTACCCGTACAGAGTACTTCCCCGATGGCAAGAAAAAGGAGATTTATGTCTATAAGGACAATGTTCTCAAAACCGAAACAGCCTTTGACCTTGCTGGAAATGTAATTGTAAAGGCCGACACAACCAGCGAAACTTTTGTTGACAAGGATTACTTCGCCAATGGTGTGCTGCGCTTGGAAGGCGGCATAAAGAACGGAAATCGCAATGGGCTATGGAGATATTACAACCCAAATGGGATTTTAACCAGCGAACTCACCTATGTGGACGATGATCAGTCGGGGCCGCAAAAAACCTACTATGTTAATGGAACCATTCATGAGGAATATTACTGCGACAGCAACAAGATAAATGGACTTTACAGGGAGTATTATAAAAGTGGGAAGTTAAAATCGCAAAGTTGGTATATCAACGACCTTCAGCAAGGTCCATCAATCACCTACTTTTATAACGGCAAGGTGGAAAGTAGTGGATTCCTCAACAAGGGGGTAGAAGTTGGAGAGGTTACCCTCTACACTTCCGATGGCAAGATCAACGAAGAGTTAACCTTCAACGACGATGGTATTCTTACTGCTATAAAGCAATACAACAGCATGGGTAGCCTGCTTGATTCGGCATTCCTACCGAATGGAAATGGAAAGGCTATACAACATTTTGAAAACGGACAAGTGAAGTCTATCCAGACCTACGCAATGGGCAACTTCAACGATTCGTTAACCTCATTCTTCCCCAATGGAAATGTTCGTGCTAGGTCCTACTATATCTACGGAAAATTAAATGGCAGCCTTAAAATGTGGGACAGCAAGGGTCGGATCTATTTGGAAAAAACATACTTGCTTGGTGACAATGAAGGAGAGTATCACAGCTACAACGATGGTGTGCTTTTCTACGACGGAAGCTACCTGAACGACGAGGAAAACGGCATTTCCAAAATTTATCATCCTAACGGAAAGACATATAAGGAGTACGAATGGCAAAATGGTGATAGAACAGGATATTCCAACTACTACTCTCCCGATGGAGTCCTTATGTATCGGTTGCAATATATAGATGGTGCGATTGTTGGATTTAGCTACCTTGGAAAGGACGGCAAAATGGCAGACGACATTCCAACCAGCAGCTATACAGGTGAGTTGGTAGCATATTTTCCAAGCGGCGTTGTTTCGGCTCGTATCAACATGAAAAATGGGATGCTTAATGGAATGAGGACAGAATACTACACTTCAGGAAAAAAATTCCGTGAAACGGAGTTGGCCTACAACGATTACCACGGCAAGGATTTATTCTACTTCCCCAGCGGCAGTATCTCGGAACAAAAACAATACGAGTACGACAAGGAAACCAACGATTACAAAGCATTTTATGAAAATGGAAAGATAAAAGTGGAGGGTGCCTACTATATGGATGAAAAGGAGGGCTGGTGGAAAAGCTACAGTGTTTCAGGTAAACTTACCGAGGAGGCAAGGTATGTTGACGGCGCAATAGTTGAACTTAAGGCAAGCAAATAATGGTGCGAGCAACTTTTTTAACGACCCTTTTGCTCGCGCTTGTATCGGCTGCCCTGAGCCAACCTGCCGAGGACTATTCCTCCCTTAAGGGGTTATATCCGGACCAACCTGCAGTTTATACTCAACGATCGGAGGTGGTGGAAATTTTCAACTCCGAAAAGGAGGGTGTTAGCATGAGGGTAGCGGACCACGACGAACTCTTTATCTTGGCCGACGATGCTCTCCCCTTTGCTCCTGGGATGGAGTATTTCAACTCAACCTACATCATCGAAAAAATTAAGGCCTACACAATGATTCCATCGGGTAAAAAATATAAGACGATGGAGGTTACGGATTTTAAAAAAACCACCGAGATGTCGAACAGCGTTTTCTTCGACGACCAGCAGGCATATAAATACACCTACCCCGCTGTATGTAAAGGGGCAAAGTTGGTGGAGGAAACAACTTACAAGATCACAAAATCGGAATACCCAATTGGATACCATTTTGGGCTAAGTTTACCCGCGGCCAAGGTAAGCCTCACTGTTGTCTTTCCTGAAAGTGTCAAAATTTACTACAAGATGTTTGGCGAGGATACCACATTGGTTCATCTTACCAAAACAAAAAAGGGGAAAACATGGACATACGTTTGGAATGCGAGTAATGTTAAAAACTACACCAGTGAGTCCGATGCCCCCAGTTCGCAGTACTACTTGCCGCATATCCTTATAAATATTGCAAGCTATACCACCAATTCGGGAACACTACCCGTAATTGGGTCACTAACAGATTTATACCACTGGAATTACTCTCGAATAAAAGGGGTCAACAGTATTATTAAACCAGAAATAAAGGCATTGGCCGACTCCATAACCAGCGGTATTGTCGATGAGCAGACGAAGGTAGCTCTAATCTATCGCTGGGTTCAGAAAAACATCCGTTACGTAGCTATCGAGGATGGCGATAACGGCTATGTGCCTCGCGAGGCCACACTTGTATTGCTGCGACGCTATGGCGACTGCAAGGATAAGACCAGTCTTCTTGAGGCGCTAATTTCCGCCATTGGTGCCGACGTTAGCTTTGCTTGGATTGGGACTCGCTCGCTACCTTACAAGTATTCGGAGTTCCCGTCAACGAATGTGGATAACCACATGATTGCCGTCTACCGAAATCCAAATGGAAAGGTGTTTTTTCTGGATGGAACAACACGCTACCATTCAATGGGGTCAAATCCATCGGAAATTCAAGGAAAGGAGTGCCTCGTTGCACGTGGACCCGATAAGTTCGACCTGCTGGTGGTACCAGTTTCCTCGCCAGAAACCAACGCCATTATCGATTCTGTTTGGACAGATATACGTCACGACACCCTTGTCGGCAGAGGCAGTAGTTACCTTTGTGGAGAAGCAAAAACAGATTTAATTGCCGCCTTTGTTAATGCCGAGGTTAAGGATTATCCAAAGGTGTTTGCACGTTATTTGCCAAAGGCATCGAACAAGTTCAACATCACGGGAATCAAGGTGTCCAATTTGGACAGCATTGAGGATACTCTCAAGGTAACCTACACATTTAGTTTTCCCAGCTATATCTCATTACGGAGCGATAACTACTACGTAAACCTCAACCTCGACCGACTTTTCCAAGATGTAACCATTAAACCAAAGAGAGACATCCCAATAGAGGTGGAGTATCCATCAAAAAGGACCTTTGTGTGCACCCTACTCCTACCTGCGGGTTATGGCCAACCAACGCTGCCCAATGCTGCCAACTTCAACGGCGAAGCCTTTAATTTCTCTCTTTCATACAAGCTGCAAAACAACTCCGTTGTACTTTCAAAGCAGGTCAGCATGAGCACCCTGCTCCTGCAACCCGACAGCTTCGATTTATACCGAAAGTTTTTAGGCAATCTCAACTCGGCCTACATGCAAACCATTGTTTTAAGAAAAAATTAGACCTATGATAAAACATTCAATTTTTGCAACCATTGCTTTATTGCTTAGCATTTCGCTTTACGGCCAAATCAGTGAATATGCTTCCTACAGCTGGAGCAGCAACCCAACGGTCAATAATTCCGATACCATTAAGACCGTCGATGGAGCCGCCATATTGTTCGAAAAACGAATTCAAGAGGTGGTTCCCAATAAGGACGGAATATTTGAGGAGATATACGTTTTTCACAGGATGGTGAAGGTTGAAACCGCAAACGCGGTGAGCAGCTTCAACCGCATCTACGTTCCGCTCACCGGTGTGATCGACATCCTTAGCTTAAAGGCTCGGTTTATTTCAAAAACAGGCAAGGTTACAGAGCTCCCCAAGGAGAGTATTAAGGAGGTGGAAAACCTTGAAAACAAAGGAAACTACAAGGTTTTTGCCATAGAAGGATGCGAAGCTGGTGGCGCAATAGAGTATTTCTACGTTCTGCGTCGGTCGCTTAAGGAATTTGGTGGTATCACCGTGCAATCGGAGACCCCTCGATACAACGAGGAGGTGCTGTTT
>DATKTT010000052.1:0-2234 GCA_035530955.1 Williamwhitmania sp.
TTATCTCTAATAATTTTAAGGCAGTCGCGCCATACTTCACTATGCTTGCTCATTTCCAATAAGTATTTTTCTTCGGTGTTTTTTGAAGAAAACAAATTTTGGAAAAAAATAACACAAAAAAAAACTATTTTGCTATTGACTTTTTCAATTATTATTTAACCTACTTGTTCTCTGGGTAGTTGGTGTTTTTTGATTTTGACCAACGTATAAAACGTTGATGTACAGGATTTTAATATAATTGATTACTGTTAATAACTTGTTAGCTAAACCATTGAAATAGTAAAGTTCAAGTGAGTGATGAAGCTTAAATACTAGTTAATATTTTAACCAACCCGATCTGGCTCAATCGTAGGCCTATTTATTCTGTTTTTCCTTTTTTCCAAAAATGGAAAAATGAACGTAACGGTTAGGATTCGAGTTGATATCCTTAATAAGCAGGTCAAGATGGTGCGAGGCGCTATCAAGGTTGTTGTAAAGGCTATCATTTTTGATTAGCTGACCAAGGGTACCTTCACCTTTCGAAACCTTTACCATTACGGTATTAAAGCTTTGCAAGGCATTATTAGTCTCTGCAAGTGTGCTCGAGAAGCTGGTTTTGGCCAACGTATCAGTTATGGCTGAGAAGTTGTTGATAATATTGGAGAATTGGGCATTCTTACTTTTAAAGTTGGAGCTAATACTCTCAACGTTTAGAAGTATCTTTTCTAACCGACCCTTTTGGCTAGCTACCAGCGTATCCAGAGTGCCAGATGTTCTTTCTAGATTGGAGATGGTAGAACGTATACCTTGGAAGCTCCCCTCAATATTTTTTCTGTTTTGCTCGTTAAAAATGAGCTTTATCATCTCAATGGCCTGTTGAAGGTCGCTCATCAAATCTTCAGCCTTCTTTTTAAGCGGAAGCACCTGCATACTTACTTGTTCTTTCAGGTCGCCCTCAATACTTGTTGCAAGCGTATCTCCATGGCGGTGAAAAAGCGAATCGGGCTGTGTAATTAGTCGAATATCTTTACTACCCATTAAATCGGCACTGTATATTTGGGCAATGGTATTCATTGGTAACTTCAAATCTCTATCGAGAGAGAACTGAACCAACAGTTTTGGTGGTTGAGTGTCGCGAAGGGTTATTTTTTCAACGGTCCCGACCTTAAAACCGTTTAAGAGCACGTGTGCCGCTTCCTGTAAGCCGTCGATTCGATCATAAACGCCATAGTAAACCTGTGCGCTTTGAAATATTTGGCGACCCTTTAAAAAGTTGATGCCCCATACTAGAGCTACAATCATGATTGTTGCAAACAGTCCTATTTTAACCTCTTTGGCAATTTTCATTGTGGTTGGTTTGAAGATAATGATTGTTTAAGTGCTTCATCAATTGGGATTGGTACGCCATTCTTTATTGCAATAACAAATGATTCGGGAAATGTTTTCTTTACATCCTTTATCATTTCCTGTATATCTGCATAGGAGTCCTTATTCCCTACGGTATACTTATATGTACTGCCAATCTTAAGTATCGAAATGCCTTCAAAATTTTTGAAATCAGGGGCAGTGATGGGCAGCAGTTTGGATGACGATAATATCTGAATCTGAAACTTCAGTGACGAGTCGGGTTTTGCTTCGGAAACCTGAGGTTCATCCTTCTTTTCTCCCACAAAGTTGCTCTTGAGTTCCATCTCTGTTTTGTAGGATTTAAAGGCTCTAAATATCGATGATGCTAGGTAATTTTGACCGCTGTCACTCATCAGGAATTTTTCCTCTTGAGGATTGGAAAGAAATCCTAACTCAACTAGAACTGACGGCATGGCGGTTTTCCATAGGACTAAAAATCCTGCTTGCTTTACCCCTCTATCTTTTCTTTGTCCTCTGTCGCAAAAGTCATCTTGAATTTTAGATGCAAAATCTAAGCTTTGATTGAGGTAAGCATTTTGCATTAGGGAAAATATGATGAACGATTCGGCCGAATTGGGATCGTACCCCTCATACTTGGTTGTATAGTCTTTCTCGTAGGTGATGACTGAATTTTCACGCATGGCCACGTCAAGGTTGCTGGCTGACTTATGCAACCCCATAACGTAGGTTTCCGCACCAGAAGGGCGAGGGCTCGGATTGGAATTAACGTGTATGGAGATGAACAGGTCGGCTTCAGCCTTATTGGCAATGGCTGTTCGCTCATCAAGCGGAATAAATACGTCAGTCTTGCGGGTGTATATTACGGTAACATCCGGAAAATTGGTTTC
>DATKTT010000053.1:0-7314 GCA_035530955.1 Williamwhitmania sp.
GGTGTGCCATACAGCCACCTTTGCCCAAATGGATATTAAAACCAACTTGGTTTTCAGCGATACGGTAAAAACGCCGTTCAGCAACCAGTGGCAATACCTCTCCACCGACATCTATCTTTTCAACGGCCATACCTTCAACAAACTCATTAACGACCTCAACGTTGATGGCACGAAGGAACGGCATGGTTGGTTTAAGCACAAGCAGCCTCAGGAAAAATTGGAGTTTCTGCTGCTCACCGCCGAGCTGAAGGATGTGAAGCTATTTGGCCCCAACGACCTCATATACCCCATCTACAACTTCCAAATCGACAAGGATAGGGACAATAAATACCAAACCTTTGTTAGCGATAATCTGGACCACGTTCGCATTATCGATAACCTGCCACTATACTCGGCTGGCAACTTCATTGATGCCACCATTCGTGCCCGTGCCATTACAAACAATAGCCGTGACGAGGTGCTGAACTTAGTGGCCGGACAGCTCAAGAATTTAGCCAACCTCACCAACCCCACCACCGCAGTATTTACCTTAGTTGGCGAGTTTGGCTCCTTCCTGGAGGCCTCAACGCGCAATAAGGAGTACCGGTTTAGCTCAACCATTAGGCTGTTTGAGCAGAAGAACTTCGACACTCGGTTGCACTCCATCCGCATTTACGCGCTCACGGCAGGCAATAACCTCGCCCCTGTTTTCGACACCGAGGCACTGCAGAACTTCATGGATACCACCTACAACCCCACCATTTCGCGCCAGCTGCTTTCGGCGCTTATTCCCTACCACGACTCACCGCTCATTGTGGTGGTAAACTACAAGTCGCTCTACCGCATGGAGCAAATCTCGGGTGATGAAGTCACTGCCCAGGCTATCGACCAGAGAAGACTTCGCATCGAAAACGAATTTGCTAAAGGGCTTATCAGCAATGAAACCTACCAACTCGAACGAAACTTTCTCGACTTTTTAACATCGTTCAACGACCTTAAGCGTGCCATTGAACTCTACAAGCTAAACGTAAAGGTTGCCGGCTCAAACGGAACAAGCACTAGCCTTATGCAGGTGGTAACCAGCTACCGGACCATGCTCAAGATTAACCGCGACAACGATGCCATGAATGTGGAAAACAGCACCTACGCCACGGTATTCAAGCCGGAGTATAACCGAGTGCAGGGTTATGCCGGACTTTACCTCGAGGAGGACATTAACCTGAAAAACGCTCGCGAGCTGGTAATTGCTATCAACAATGCTGAGGCAGGCCGATATCCCACCAAGTATGAGGAGCAGGAGGAGATGCTGAGCAAGCTGCACTTTGCCGACATATTCGCCGGAGATAGCTGGAACAACTCCACCGAGGGTAGGCTCACCAATGCAGCAATATCGCACCTAGAGAGGGAGATTTACGCGAAAAAATACATGCTGGAGGTAAAGAAAATTAACTCGCTCAAGGCGACAGATAGCAACAGCAATGCCCCTGACCGGCTGCAGCAGCTTCTTAGTGGAACGTCGTGTAGCCTATGTCGCGATAGCGCTCTTGTGGCCATCAAGCGCTTCAGAACCACCTATGTTGATTTTCTTCGCCAAAAGGAGCTAACACGAAAGGACAGCATTTCACGCGTTGTGCTCGAAAAGTCATACCTTTTCTTGGAGAAGTATCAAATCATAAAACAGAATCTCGATAGCTTATACCCCAACGGTTCAACCATGTCGCCAAGCATGGCCCTGCTCGATAATAGGCTGCAGCTGGCCAAGCGCGATATCGACGACCTCTACGATTTATCCAACAGAGCGGTTTCCGATAAACCACTGGAGATTATTCGGGAGCTAAACCGGAAAATGCTAGAGTTGCTTTCTGATATTCCGGCCAACTTCGACTTTATTTGTAGCAGGCGTAACGACCTCTGCGTAAAGCAACACCCAAAACCAGTGAAGCCAAAGCTCGATACCACACCGGCACTACCCGATACCATTGGGGTGCGCCAAAAACCTGCTCCCGACACACTGGAAAAGGATTACAAAAGCAAACAGGACACCATAACCCTGCAGCAACAAAAGAGTGACAACCTGCCGGACAAACTTAACAAACAAGGAGAGTAAGCGCTATGCAATCAATCAAGGAGATATTTAAACTGGGGTTTGGTCCAAGCAGCAGCCATACCATTGGCCCGGGTCGTGCGGCAGAGATATTTTTGGCCAAGAATTTAGAAGCCGGCAGCTTCCGGGTGACCCTGTTTGGTAGTCTTGCTGCCACAGGGGTTGGTCACCAAACCGACGTTGCCCTGCAGAAAAATATGGAGGGCCGTACTCTAGAAGTTGTATGGAAACCCAAGGTAAGCCTCCCCCTTCACCCCAATGGAATGCTGTTTGAGGCACTACAACACGATGGCACGGTAACCGACAGCTGGGAGGTTTACAGCATTGGTGGTGGCGACCTGAAGGATGCCAATGGCATTGTAAACGAGCAGCACATCTACCCCCTGTCGAAGATGACCGACATTATGAAGTGGTGCAAAACAGAGGGTAAATCGTTTTGGGAATACGTGGAACATTACGAAGGTCCCGAGATATGGGACTATCTGAAGGAGGTAAAGGATGTGATGTTCGCCTCCATTAAGGATGGTCTCGAAAACGAAGGTGTGCTCCCCGGTCCCATTAAGCTGCAGCGGAAGGCCAGCTCCAGCTACGCCAAGGCGCTGAGCAGCCACAACCCGCAAAAGAGCATTGGGCTGCTGTTTGCCTACGCCCTTGCGGTATCGGAGGAGAATGCTGCGGGCAACCGCATTGCCATTGCACCCACGTGTGGCTCGGCTGGCGTGGTTCCATCGGTGCTATACTACGCCTCCACTACACACGAGTATGTGTCCGAAACCAAGGTGCTACGGGCATTAGCCACTGCCGGGCTGTTTGGAAACGTGGTAAAAACCAACGCCTCCATCTCCGGTGCCGAAGTTGGCTGTCAGGGTGAAATTGGTACCGCCTGCGCCATGGCTGCCGCCGCGCTCACCCAGATGCTGGGCGGCTCCATTCGCCAAATTGAGTATGCCGCCGAAATGGGCTTTGAGCATAACCTAGGCCTCACCTGCGACCCCGTGCTGGGATTTGTGCAGATTCCCTGCATCGAGCGAAACGCCGTTGGGGCAGGCAAGGCCTACCAGGTATCAACCTACGCCATGTTCTCCGACGGTGGCCATAAAATTTCCTACGACCAGGTGGTAGAAACCATGGCCGAAACCGGCCGCGACCTCCAGAGCGCATACCGCGAAACCGGCTACGGCGGATTGGCCAAGAAGTGGGAGGCGTTTAAATAGTCCGAAGTCGGAAGTCAGGAGACCGGAGACCAAATTAAAAATATGTGAGCCTATTGCCTATGAAAAGAATCTTTCTTACTCCGTGTAACACCGTGAAAACACGGTGCAACTCTATGGATTCTTTGTGACAAGTTACGAAGTGACGGGGTACAAAAAAGTCGGAAGAAAAGGATTGTAATGCTGATCCATTGAGCACTGTAGAAACACTATGAAACTCTGTGTAATTAATAATCAGAAGCGAGTTCAGTCGAGAGGCTTGATAGGTCGGCTCAAGCAACCGAACAAGGTGAACTCAGCAGAGCTAAACTAGCACACCTATCCACCTAATCTCCTAAAAACCTAACTCCCGAATCTCCTAAAAAATGTCCGAGAAAAACTACGACCCACAGATGCATACGGCCGAGCATATCCTAAACCAAACCATGGTTCGGATGTTTGGCACCAGCCGATCGTTTAGCAACCATCTGGAGCGCAAGAAGAGCAAGTGCGACTACCACTTCACGCGCCCGCTTACGGAGCAGGAGTTGGTTGCTCTAGAGGACAAGGTTAACGAGGTTATTGCCGAAAACATTCCCATTGGCGAGGAGTTCCTGCCACGAGCCGAGGCCCAAAGCCAGTTCAACCTCTCGCGGCTACCCGAGGAGGCCGGTGACGACATTCGCATTGTAAAGGTGGGCAGCTACGACTCCTGCCCCTGCATTGGGCCACACGTGACCAACACCGCCGAGATAGGGCTGCTGCGTATCCTCTCCTCCGACTATGCCGATGGCGTGCTCCGCATCCGGTTTAAGCTGGAGAGGCCGGAATAGGTGCTGCTAACTTCTGCTTAAAAATTTAGTGAAAATCTCCATCTCAGCAAGGCACACACATTTCGGGTGCGACGTGATCGCACAACCTCTTTGCCGATGCCGTTCAACTCGCGCTAAACAGGGCCCAACGGGGAGAAAAAAAATAAATTTTTCGAGGTTTTAAATCTGGTTAATCCTGCTGTAATGCACAAAATGCAATATGGCTGGGATTGTTATGAATATAAATAAGTGAAAAAAATCAATCACCCATTGAATAATTGTAAAAGATACTAAATTTGTCTACCGAACAGTTTAAAACTGCACATTACATACTAACAATGGGAGAACCATACAACTTTCATCATATATGTTAGTTGCACCCTGTTTTTTTATGTTAAAAAAAGCATTTTCTAAATAGAAATTAAGTTATGAAAAGAAACATTCTGTTTTTTCTAATTACGGTTCTACTTTTTTCATGCAAAAAGGATAGTGAGCCAGAAACCAAACAAGTTTTAATACAACCATTGGGAGTTGGTTATTATTGGGAATTTGTTGATTCAACATTCTCCAACATTGGTGATCTTACTAATGTTGACACATCAAGACTATCTATAACTGGAATAACCAGTGTTACCTATAAGGGTGAATCCATTGATTTATACGATTGGAGTTGGAATACTGCTCCAAACTTTATGTGGTTATGCAACTATGATGCAACAGGGTTTTACATGTATGGAGGGAAGACTGATAATGGTACCTATATTTATGAAAAAAGTCTAAACATTAAGTATCCTGTAAAAATTAATGAGGTTTGGGATCATATTAACTACTCACACGGTCAAATAGGCGATAGCTCATTTTTTTATATCTACAATACCGTTTATTACACGTGCTTAGCTGTTAACGAGCCTTTTAAAACGAAATTTGGTTCATTTGATTGTTACAAGTACAACTACAATTACCTTACAAACGGACATCCAGATCAAACATATCTGTATTACGCTCCCAATATTGGTTATGTTGGTATGATTGAACAAGAAAACGGAATTACTATATATAAGAAGACGTTGATTTCATATAACATAACCGATTCTAATTTATCATCGAATAAGAGGACTGATTTTATGAATGGAAAAACTAAAAGTAATATAGAAAGAATAGAGTATGGACCTTACAGGTAATCGCTAGAAGAGTTGTTTCAAGATCAAAAGCATCGTGAAATCTCTTAAATCTAACTTTTTAGAACAACATAGCCCTGAAACCGCAACCAAAAAGAGTTAATGATGGCAAGTTTAAACATACCACTATGAAAAAATTTTTACTCACAAGCCTTAGCCTAATTATCGGGATAGCCAGCCAGTCACAAACTATTTGCACTGTAGCTGGAGGGGGCGTTGGCGATGGATTATCAGCAATAACAGTTCCCATTTCTCCATCTTCCATCGCCGTAGATGCATCCGGGAATATCTATATAATAGATGGAAATTTGTCTATAACATATGGAAACAATAGAATCCGAAAAATAAATGCCACTACCGGAATTATTACCACCGTGGCGGGAAATGGTGCACTTGGGTACTCAGGTGATGGAAGCGCCGCTACATCGGCCGCTCTAGGTGATCCAAGTGGGATAGCCGTAGATAAATTTGGGAATTTATACATAGCGGAATCTCTAAACGAAAGAATACGAAAAGTAAACGCAGCTACAGGAATTATTACTACCGTGGCAGGAAATGGCAATCAAGGATACTCGGGTGATGGAAGCGTTGCCACATCTGCTCAGCTGGATAATCCAAACGGAGTAGCCGTTGATGCAGCCGGAAATTTGTATATAGCGGATGGAAATAATAACAGAATCCGAAAAGTAAACGTCACTACCGGAATTATTACTACCGTAGCAGGAAATGGCAATCAAGGCTACTCTGGTGATGGAGGTGCCGCCACGTCGGCTCAGTTAGCCATAGCTTACCAATCCGGATTAGCCGTTGATGCAGCCGGAAATATATACATAGCGGATTGTGATAATAATAGAATCCGAAAAGTAAACGCAGCTACAGGAATTATTACTACCGTGGCAGGAAATGGCACTCAAGGCTATTCTGGTGATGGAGGCGCTGCCACATCAGCTCAACTAGATTGGCCATGGGGAGTAGCCGTAGATGCATCGGGAAATATTTATATAGCAGATGAAGTAAACAACAGAATCCGAAAAGTTGACGCTACTACCGGAATTATTTCCACCGTGGCAGGTAATGGTACCTGGGGCTACTCGGGTGATGGGGGCGCCGCAACCTCGGCTGAGATGACTGGTCCAACAGGGGTAGCGGTAAATGCTGCTGGGAGTTTGTATATAGTGGATCATGGAAGCAGCATAATCCGAAAAGTTGACGCCACTACCGGAATTATTACTACCGTGGCAGGCGATACAAATGGATATTTTTGGGGAGATGGGATCGCCGCCACATCGTCTAAGCTAGATTCTCCATACGGGGTAGCCATAGATGCAACCGGAAATATATATATAGCAGATGAAGGAAACAACAGAATCCGAAAGGTAACCGCTGCTACCGGAGTTATTACAACCGTGGCAGGAAATGGCACTCAAGGCTACTCGGGTGATGGTGACGCCGCAACCTCGGCTGAGATGAATCGTCCAGGCGGGGTAGCTTTAGATGCAGCCGGAAATTTATACATAGCGGATATTGGAAATAACAGAATCCGAAAAGTTGACGCCACTTCAGGAATTATAACTACCGTGGCAGGCAATGGTACCATAGGCTACTCGGGTGATGGAGGCGCCGCCACATCGGCTCAACTACGTAATCCATACGGGGTAGCCATAGATGCAGCCGGAAATTTATACATAGCGGATTACTTTAATTACAGAATTCGAAAAGTTGACGCTGCTACCGGAGTGATTACCACCGTGGCAGGAAATGGCACTCAAGGCTACTCTGGTGATGGAGACGCTGCCACATCGGCTCAGCTAGCTTGGCCATCAGGGGTAGCTGTTGATACAACAGGGAATATATATATAGCGGACAATGCAAACAAAAGAATTCGAAAAGTTGACGCTGCTACCGGAGTTATTACCACCGTGGCAGGAAATGGCACTTACGGCTACTCGGGTGATGGGGGCCCCGCCACATCGGCTCAGCTAAATTTTCCATACGGGATGGCCGTAGATGCAGCCGGGGATTTGTACATAGCGGACAGACAAAACAACAGA
>DATKTT010000054.1:0-22664 GCA_035530955.1 Williamwhitmania sp.
GAGCACCAATCTAGTGGTGCATAGCTAAACCCAAAAATGGCTCCAACACCCATGGAATATCCATTGGGGAGTAATATTTCATCTTTAAAAAGGACATAAGAATCGTAGGTAGAAGCAACATTTTCTGTAAACTTGTATTGCCCATGCAAGTTTATGGGAATTTCAAATCCACCATACAAATTAAACTTAGCATTACCATCCATTAACGACCACACTATGCCGGGAGCAAAATGGTATTTGGTCTGATTACCCCGAATAGTAGTATTTGTGGGAGCTCCATTAAAAGTGACAAAATAAGCATGCCCCTCATCCAAGTTGTGTGTTAGCCCAAACCGAAATCGAAGTATGGCTTGGTCATTCATTTTATAGCTTACCAATAGTCCGAATGCATAGGATTTGTGGCTCAAATCAGAATTATTAATGGAATTACTACTCGAATTAAACCAGCTTATCCTAATGTCATCCCTGCTAGGAGTGCTAACCTGCAAGGTGAGTCCTAATTTCTTCATGTGAATTATGGGATCTATCTCTCGCGGCGCAACCTTAGTGGGTAACTCCTTCTTTTGCTCCTGTCCAAAGAGAATAATGCTATTAAAACAGAGGCAAAGTATCAATAGGTTATTTCGTGCTTTCATTGTTTCAGTATTAACGAAATCGTTGCTTTAACTAGAACCATACCGACACGTTCAACGAAAATCGCTGATCGTAAAAGGTATACCCTTTGTCCTCATCATTTGTATGAGAAATAATGGTCGGATCATAGTATGGATCGTTAGTACTAGTTCTGCCCGATAGCTTTGCATAAAGCATGGAGGGTGAAAACTCGGCTCCTACCGAAAACCAACCAGCCGGAGCATAGCTAAACCCAAATATGGCTCCAACCCCGAGGGAATAACCCTTTGGAAGAGTTGTCGTTTTTTGATAATTTGCATGTCCATCAATATATGGAGATACAAATTGAGTTAGTGTATATTCTCCATGTAGGTTAATGGATATTTCAAGGCCACCATAGAGGCTAAACTTATTCCTACTAAGTTGCCAAATAATTCCTGGAGCAAAATGCAGCTTTGTTTGCATTCCTGTAGCTGTTAAAATATAATCTCCATTAGGACTAGGTGGTTTGCTCTCAGTTATCGAAATACTTGTTACGCCAAACCGAAATCGAAGCGTGGTTTCATTCTGAATTCTGTAATTCAGCACAAGACCGGCCGAAAACGATTGGTGCTTTAAGTCGTAATTATCAATTGATTCATTACTGGTGTTAAACCAGCCAACATGAATATCATCGTTGCTTGGGCTATTTAGCTGGAGAGTAACTCCAAACCTTTTACTTACTCCATCGGTGGTAGAAGAAACATTTTCCGGAGTTTTGGTTATGGCAGGAACTTCATTCTTATCCTGCCCAAATGCAAGGATGCCCATTTGCAGTAAGCAAAGCGTTAAAATGCTTTTTTTCATTTTCGTTAGGTTGTAATGGTAGAAAGAGAAATTCTATTTTAGGTAAAGTATTTAAAATTATCTGTCAATATTTGAAATAAAATCAAGGGTAAATCTTCCACTGAGCATTAAATCAAAAATTAATTTCTTAATTTTTCAAATGGTAAGCAAATTTAATTTAAATATGGAATTTCACAAGCGTTATAAAAAAAATTTAACCGCCAGCGCCAAATTCAGAAGATGCAGCTAACCAAAGCAATGCTGTAGCGATTAAACTTAAAAATCCAAAGTCTTAGATTTCCTATAGAAATTTTCCAATAAGCCAAGCAAGCAGCCAGACGGCAAAAACAATAGCACCAATTTTTGTCATTTTCTTATCCGATTCAATGGTATCCAAGAATTCACCAAGAAATAGTCCTTATAATTCTCCTTCATTATTTTAGGTTTACCCTCTTCTGAGAATGGGTAAGGCTTTACCGATTGATTAATGCATACTAGTTTTAAATACAGATTATCCTGCTAAAAATATTCATCATCACTTGCTCGAAATAATCATATAGCTAAGATTATTAGTTTAACTTTCCAAGTCACTTTTTTTCACTTTTTAAACTTAACATCTCTTATCCCATGAAAAAAACTTTACTCACCATTAGCCTTCTGTTTGTAGGACTACTAGCGTGGCATACAGGTTACGCCATTGGAGAAACTCCTCAAACTGCTATTGCAGCAAAGGAGGGCATCAACAACACCAATCACTACGACAATAGTACTGATCAATGGTACAGCTTTACACCCAATGTAAATGGTGAAATGGCAATAACCAATCCAGCCGCGCTGTCTAATACTTCCTACTTCTACTATCTTTATGTTCAGGATGGTAGCGACTACAATCAAATTGCAGAATCTAATTACCTTGGAGAAGGTTCAATCTTCCTTACAGCAGGCGTTACCTATTTCATTGATTGGCACGCTAATAACAATCCCGACCTCCACTCCTGGCAGCTCACCTTTTCTCCTCGGTCCATAATACTAGGGGAAATATGCAGTTCACCGCTTCCAGCCACAGTTGGATTAAACAGCGCCTCCAACGAACGAGGCAATCAATGGTTTACCTACACCCCCTCCACCAGCGGTATTGTAACCATTTCCACGTGTGGCTTAACACAGGAGGACACCTACGTGGAGGTTTATGAGGATTGTGCCTCCGGCTACATTGCGGATAACGATGACTACTGCGGACTTCAAACACATGTTGATTTTCCAGTAGTACAAGGCCATTCCTACCTCATCAAGTGGAAAAATGAATATACCTCCGGAACCTACAGCTGGAACCTTTCGCTACGTCCGTACAGCACGGCCACCGATATTACCTCGTTTGAATTTCCCTATTTGACACTAAGTAGTGTTACAAACGCTACTAACCATACGGTTACTGTTGAAGTTGGCAAAGATCAAGATGTTTCTTGGATATACCCCATCTTCAC
This sequence comes from Williamwhitmania sp., assembly GCA_035530955.1. Classification (GTDB taxonomy): domain Bacteria; phylum Bacteroidota; class Bacteroidia; order Bacteroidales; family Williamwhitmaniaceae; genus Williamwhitmania. The sequence continues at coordinate 2,922 of DATKTT010000054.1, forward strand.
CCTTTCCGATGGAGCCATAGCCACAGTTGCTGGTGTAGTGCAGGAAAGTGGAAATCAATACAATTTTACCTCACCGGTAGTATACACTGTAACTGCTGAAGATGGCGTTACCGCCACCGACTGGACGGTAGCCGTTACCTTCGCCAGTGCCGAAAATACTGGTAAGGATATCTTAACTTACAGCCTAGAGGAGCCTACCGATTCCACCGTATTTGACGCTCCAAACCATGCCATTACGGTTTATGTTCCCTTTAACCAGGACATTACCAACCTAACAGCCGATTTTACCCTTTCAGCCTATGCAACAGCCACCGTGGGAGGAGTAGATCAAACTTTTGGAGGTTACAGTAACGATTTTACAACCCCGCTCACCTACACCATAACCGCCCAAGATGGAACAGCACAGGATTGGGTGGTTACCGTGGTGCAAAACGCCGTTGTAGCTGGCGACGACTGCAGCAACCCAATAGTAGCCGTTGTGGGAGAAAACCATGCCAACAATGCATTCACCGACCAGTACTTCATCTACACGCCAACCGAGGATGGCATTATTGGTCTCTCCTACTGTGGAAATTCTGACAAATACTACCAAATCTTTTCCGACTGCTCTACGCAAATTGGAAGTGATTGGATGATGTGCGGTAACGAAGACACCTATGCCGTTCAGGCTGGCGTTCCGGTCATTATTGACTGGCAGGACATCCAGGGCGACAGCTGGCACCTCACCAGCTACCCTGCTAGCTCCGAAAAGGTGCTTTACTACTTGCAGGTTCATGGAATTATTGGCGATCCGGTGATCAATGCCACGGACCACACCATAAATATCACCGTTGATCATAACATCGACGTATCGAGCCTCCAAACAGAATTCGAACTGTCCACTGGAGCAACAGCCTACATTGGAACTACACAGCTATTCTACAATGATAATGTGGACTACACCAACCCCGTTACCATCACCATTATGGCACAGGATGGATCTACCCAGGATTGGGTGGTTACGGTTACACCGCGTGCACTTGATACTGGTAATAGCTTCACCCAATTTTTTGTTGATAATCAGCTAGGAGATGCTGTTATTAATATGGCAAACCACACCATCACCGCTGGTATTACTGCTGGAACCGATGTAACTGTCCTCACTCCGAGATTCAGCCTCTCAAACAATGCAGTTGCAAGCATAGGTGGCGTTGACCAGTATTCAGGACAATACACGATTGATTTTACCAACCCCGTAACCTACACTCTTACCTCAGAGACTGGCAATGCCCAGGACTGGACGGTAACAGTAGTGGAGGGTGCCGTGCCGAATATTTATGCCGACATAACCTCCTACCGCATGGATGAGCAAACCAAGCAGCCAACCTTCGACGAGGCTAATAAGACCATTTCGGTTTATGTAGCTAAGGGTACCAATCGCTCAGCGCTTGTTCCAACCTTCTACCTTTCTACCGGGGCAGCTGCCGAGATTGGTGCTACGGCACAGGTAAGCGGCGTTACCGCCAACGACTTTACCGCACCCGTTGTTTACTCAGTTACCTCTGAGGATGGCCTAACTACGAACGACTGGACTGTAAAGGTTAAGAATACGGAGACTGAAATAGTTGCTTTCAGCATAAACGGGCAATCCAGCTCCTCCATTGACGCCGTCAGCAAGGAGATTAGTATAGGAATGCCCTACGGTGCCACTGTTACAGACCTTGTAGCCAACTATACCCTTTCCGATGGAGCTACAGCCAAGGTGGGCACCGTTGATCAAGTTAGCGGCCAAACAGCCAACGACTTTACCAACCCAATGATCTACGATGTAACTGCAGAAGATGGTGTTACAGCTCAAAGTTGGACAGTAGTTGTTTATCGCCTTACTTACATTGATGACAATACAATGGTAACTAACGCCAATGTTTTCCCCAACCCTTCCAATGGGCAGTTCAACGTTAAGTTCAACACACCTGTTTCTGGAACAATCCAAATGGACGTGTTCTCGGTTACCGGGGCAAAGCTGCTTAGCCAAACGGCTGATGGAAGCAAGGGAATTTACAACGTTGACCTTAGCGGATACCAAGCTGGTGTTTACTACCTACGTATGACGATGAACGGCAGAACAATTACTTTAAAGCTGCTGCGAAACTAATACTTACAGCACATACTTGAAGAAAGAGGCTGCCCACGGTAGCCTCTTTTTTGTTGGAGTGGATACCAAATCTTATTATTTATTGGCTAGGAATTCCCTTAACTGATTATTTTACAAAACAGGAATAAATGTTAATCTACCATTGTTCATAGTCCTCAGCAAAAGCCTCCATTAAGTTGAGTGTTTACGAGGAGTTTTTGTTGCTTAGTAGCAATAATTTACCTACCGACAGTCTTGGGCACTGCCTACTTAAAGAATTCACCAAGTAATAGTTCTTTAATTCTCCTTCACTATTTTAGGTTAAATCTCATCTGAGAGTAGGCACGGTTATACTCTTTAATTAACATTCACCAATTCTCAATATATATTATCATACCATAAAAATTCATTTACAATTACTCAAAATAATCGTACATCTACTATTACTTGTTTAACTTACCTTGTTTTTTACATATTGTATAATCTAACATGTTGTCCTATGAAAAAAACTTTACTCACTATTAGCCTTCTTTTTGTATGGCTACTAGCTTGGCAACCCGCCAGCGCTAACGGAGGAACGAGCTGTGGCACTGCCACAGTTGCCACCCCAGGCATCAACCATAGCGATCATACCGGAGTGGTGGATCAGTGGTTTACCTACACGGCTACCACCGATTGTATCATTACAATTACCTCCTGTGGCCTTACCACCAGCGCTACTGGAGTTGATTTAATTTATGGTTGTTTCTACCCATACCCAATGGTATCTGGAAGCCAGTGTGGAACAACCGCACCCTACCAGAGCAACCTTGTTTACAGGGTCTCTTCGGGTGAACAGCTACTTATTCGATGGAATAGCCTTGGGGCCGAGGCCAGCTACGACTGGAGCCTAACCGAAGCACCGCTGCCAGCAGGCAGCACGCCAGAAACGGCCATACCAGCCAAGGAGGGCATCAACAACACCAACCACTATGGACGTATAGTTAACCAATGGTACACCTTTACACCCAACGTGGATGGTGAAATGGCTATAACCAATACTGCCACTCTACCTTCCACACAATACTATTTTACCCTCTATACCTATGACGGTAGCAATTTCACTACAATAACAAGTTCCGACTACCATGGTGAGGGATCGAGCTTCCTTACCGCTGGCGTTACCTACTACATTGAGTGGTATCAAGACAGTAACCCCGACCTCCACTCCTGGCAACTCACCTTTTCTCCTAGGTCCGTAATACCAGGGGAAACATGCAGCTCACCGCTTGTAGCCAATGCTGGATTGAATAGCGCCTCCAACGAACAAGGCAATCAATGGTTTACCTATACCCCCACCACCGACGGCATTGCAACCATTACCACCTGTGGGCTAACACAGGAGGACACCTACGTTCAAGTTTATAAGGATTGTGCATCCAGCTATCTAGTAAGTAACGATGACTACTGCGGACTTCAAACAACTGTGAATTTTCGAGTGGTGCACGGTCAGCCATACCTCATCAAGTGGAAGAATAATTATACATCAGGGACCTTTAACTGGAACCTTTCCCTACGCCCATACAAAACAGGCACCGATATTACCTCGTTTGAGTTTCCAGATCAAACACTAAGTAGTGTTATAAACGCTACCGACCATACCATAAATGTTGTTGTTGGTAAGAGTGAGAATATTTCGTGGCTAACCCCCACCTTCACACTCTCCGACGGGGCCCAAGCTTCCGTTAACAACATTGTGCAGGAGAGCGGATACGATGGCAATGATTTTACCTCGCCCGTGGTTTATTCCGTATTGGCCGAAGATAGCGTTACAACCACCGACTGGACAGTAACCGTTACCAACGCCAGTGCCGAAAATACGGGTAATGATATCTTAACGTATAGCTTTGAGGAGCCTGCCGATTCTACCATATTTGACGCTCCAAACCATGCCATCACGGCTTATGTTCCCTTTAACCAGGACGTTACCAACCTAACGGCCGATTTCACCCTTTCTCCATATGCTTCGGCCGCCGTTGGTGCAACATCACAGGTTAGTGGTAGCACTGTCAACGACTTCACATCACCAGTAACCTACACCATTACGGCAGAAGATGCTACGACTCAGGACTGGGTGGTTACCGTGGTGCAGAACCCGCTGGTACATGGAGAAGCCTGCGACGATCCCACTATAGCTGTTGAAGGAGAAAACTACGCCAACAATGCATTCTCTAGCCAGTACTTTATCTACACACCAACTGAAGACGGAATTATTGGTCTTTCCTACTGTGGAAATTCTAACAAATACTATCAAATCAATTCCGATTGCTCTACGGAAATTGGAAGTGATTGGATGGCGTGTGGTAACGAAGACACCTATGCCGTTCAAGCTGGCGTTCCTGTCATTATCTATTGGCAAAACATACAAGGCGACAGCTGGCACCTCACCAATTACCCTGTTGGCTCGGAAAAGGTGTTATACTACTTCTGGGTTTCACATATGATTGGCGATCTAGTGATCGATTCAACCGACCACACCATAAACATTACCGTTAATCCTAACACCGATGTATCGAGTCTCCAAACAGAATTTTACCTATCCACCGGAGCAACAGCCTACATTGGAACTACACAGCTATTCTACAATGATAATGTAGACTACACCAACCCAGTTACCCTCACCATTATGGCACAGGATGGATCTACCCAAGATTGGGTGGTTACGGTTACTCCTCGCATAGTGGGTACGGGCAATAGCCTCACCCAGTTCGTTGTTAACAACCAGGTTGGAGATGCTGTTATTGATGAGGCCAGCCATACAGTTACGGTTGGCGTTGTTGCTGGAACGGACGTAACATTACTCTACCCCAGATTCCAGCTATCCGACTATGCCACAGCAAACATTGGTGGTGTTGACCAGACTTCAGGACAAAGCTGGGTAGATTTCACCAACCCCGTAACCTATACCATTGTATCGGAAGCTGGTGTATCGCAGGACTGGACGGTAACCGTTGTGGAGGGTGCCGCGCTAAATATTTACGCCGACATAACCTCATACCGTCTCGATGAGCAAACCAAGCAGCCAACCTTCGACAAGGCCAATAAGGCCATTTTGGTTTACGTGGCTAAGGGTACCGATCGCTCAGCGCTAGTTCCAACATTCTATCTTTCGACAGGAGCAGCTGCCGAGGTTGGTACAACTGCACAGGTAAGCGGTGTTACAGCCAACGACTTTACCGCACCGGTTGTTTACTCAGTTACCTCCGAGGATGGCTTAACTTCCAACGACTGGACTGTAACCGTTAATATTCCAGAAAACGATATCACGGCCTTCAGTCTACCTGGGCAAAGCAGCTCAACTATAGATGCAGCGAACAAGATCATTGCTGTAGAGATGCCTGCCAACTCAGTTGTTACCGACTTGACAGCAACGTTTACCCTTTCTGATGGAGCTACTGCTAAGGTGGGCACCGTTGATCAAGTTAGCGGCCAAACAGCCAACGACTTTACCAACCCAGTAATCTATGATGTAACGGCAGACGATGGTGTTACAATTCAAGGTTGGACGGTAACCGTTACCGTTCTCAGTGGAATAGCAGATAATACGCTTGCTACTAACGCCAATGTTTTCCCCAACCCTTCCAATGGGCAGTTCAACGTTAAGTTCAGCACACCTGTTTCGGGTACAATCCAAATGGACGTGTTCTCGGTTACCGGAGCAAAGCTGCTTAGCCAAACGGCTGATGGAAGCAAGGGAATTTACAACGTTGACCTTAGCGGATACCAAGCGGGGGTTTACTATCTACGTATGACGATGAACGGCAGAACAATTACTCTAAAGCTGCTGCGAAACTAATACTTATAGCACATACATGAAGAAAGAGGCTGCCCACGGGTAGCCTCTTTTTTTATTGGAGTTAAATCACGAAAAAATGAGTTGATTACTTCCAAACCAAAGCAAGCTCCTCCGTTGTTAGAAGAATCATCATGCTCTTCATGTTTTCGAGCGAGCGAAGATGTGCCTCCTTATTGTAGGACGAAACCGCATCGGTAATAATTACAGGAAAGAATCCACGGTTACTTGCATCTCGTGCTGTTGATTCCACACCAATTTCGGTGGCAATACCCACAATTACAATGGTAGTAATCCCCGCATTTCGCAGCAGCAGCTCAAAGTTGGTTCCAACAAACATACTTGCCGTGTTTTTGGGAATTACAATATCGGGTGCTGTTGGCTCAATGGTTAAATCGAACCCGTTGGGTACTTGCTTCATCGAGGCAAGCCTGCTCTTGAAAAAATGCTTTCGAACCGGAGACTCAAACTTCTCGGGAAGTGGGGTAATCTTCGAGAATATAACGGGCACCTCGTGCGCCTTTGCCGATGTAATAACACTATTGGTATTTGCTAGAAAAGCATCGGTGTTGAAGATATTCTGTACCAGCATGTTTTGTACATCCCACACTAGCAGCGCAGCTTTTCCGGGATTTAAAATCTCCTTCAATTCACTTGTAATTTCCATGACTATTACTATTTATTAATGTTTAACGATAGAAACATTTGCCAGAAGGTTTTGGGGTTAAAACCTTGAAGCTAACCGCTACCACCGGCTATTCATTTGCTGAAAGCTTCTATCATGGTGGAGATAAAGTCGGCATATCCATAATCTTCCCCATCCTTATGCACAGCGGATAGAAAGCCTAAATCATCGTTGGGTTTGGCAATGTAGCCATCGAGGCTAGCCGCAATATAAAGCACAACCTTGCTATCCCCTCTCATACAGTAGATTGTTCACTTCAAAATTTGTCCTATTTACCCATTATTGGCTGCAACATGGTTACCCTATTTCCCTCCGTATCTATAAAAGAAACGTAGAGACCAATACCGGGTATTTCAACCGGTTCGCCTTGAACCTTGCCTCCTGCTTCTGTAACCATTTTAATAGACTCCAGAATATCATCCACGGCAATAGCTATTGAAGGATGGCTAGGTGGCCCATCGGCTGGCTTGGGATAAAAGCCACCATTGATTGCACCGGCCATTTCAGGACGTCCTGTATTGTCGGTTTGGGTTGTTGAAACGGTTACATAGTTTCCCATTTCTGCTCCTAGCTGCTGAGTTTCCCAACCAAACACGTTGGAATAAAACTTAGCCATTCTCATAGTATCGTTTGCTGGCATTTCGAAATGCACCACAGGAAACATCTTTTTCATAAGTGCAGAATTAAGTTTAAAAGGTATAATGGAACAAAAACATTTGTCGGAGCATAATGGTTGTCAACAAATAGAACATACTTATAAGGTATTTTATGCCAACTCACTGGCCATTCGTAGCAGCTCGGTGGTTGTTTTCCAGTTGCGCGTGGTGGCAGTTACGTTCAACTTCTTTTCCAAAAAGCCATTGGTGAGCTTTGCTCGGCCATATCCGTTTGGGCAATGCAGGTAAACTGCTCTTTCAATTATTACAAACTCCTCACCAGGAAAGGAGGTCTGCTGCAGCAGCTGTATACGCGTCGCTTCCGGCTTTTCCAACAGCATGGTAACGTGCAAATGGGCAACATCCCTAGAACTATCATTCAGAAAAGGATTATCGCTAACAATTTGGAGTAACTCACTAACGGTGATAACCATTACAGGAACATCAAGGGCAAAATAATTGTGTATTCCTTCGGCAATGGTCTTCTCCAGTGCATGAGGTTCAGCACCTTCGGTCTGAAAGATTATGTTTCCGCTTTGAATGTAGGTCTGAACATTGGTGTAACCCAAATCCTCAAACATCTTACGTAAGGCGTCCATCTTTATCATCTTCTGTCCGCTTACGTTTATCCCACGAAGTATTGAAAGGTAGGTTGTCATGGCTATATTGCACTGTAGTTCTGTAATGCAAGCAACAACGAAGGACATATTTTAGTTCGCTGCAGTAACTTGGACAGGTTAGAACATCCTTGTGAAAGTTGCAATAGCTCAGCAAGCCAAAATTAACGGAGCAAAATGCCACGCGAGTAAACAGCGTTCCTAGAACGGCAAACAACCAAAGTTGAGTGGTAAAAAGAAGCAGGAGAAACAACACTTGCTCAGAGCAATACTAAATAGCTCCTCGTCATTGGCGAAGGTTTCATAGATTCACACCATAACATCTTACAACCAACCAAAAGGCAAAGCTCTTTTTACTTGGCTTTCTTCCTCTTAAAGTGTGCCCAAAAGTAGGCTCCTCCTCCATTTATGGCGGTAATGGTGTAGTGCGCATTTTGAATGTTGATGCGCGTAAAGTAAGGCTTGTAGTTCCAAACAAAGAAAAGTGAACCTATGGTTGGCTGTTGCAGCTCGCTATAATCGAGCGAAATTTCTTGTGGGCGGTCAACCTGCACCGCTCTAAACTTCCCCGAAAAATAGCTGCTATTCCCAATCACCTTTTTGCCATCGGCACTAAACGTGTATACAAACTCACCTCCATAAATGGCATAGCCTTCAGGCTGAAGACCCGGAAAAATCCAAACTGTAAATGTCTTATCCTCATTTTGCCGAATAAAACGAACCATGCTCATCTTCAAGCTATCCATAAGGGGCTTAATAATTCTTCCTGCGGTATACAACGCCCGGGCGTAGTTGGTAACCATGGAGCTATCGAGCCTTGAGCGTGTAAGGTATGCAGCATTGTTGCCGTTTACAATAAAATGAAAGAGGACGTTATAGCTACCATGCCTAAAGCGCCCATAAACAGCATGCCAAACACTATTGCTGTCCTGAAAGCAGAACCACTCCTTGCCTATTTGCTGCAACTTTGCAGAGTTCTGACTGCGCAAGCTGTCGGCAGTTATCAACGCCACCTGATTGTAGTTCACAAGCCATTCGGCAAGCTTAGACTTAACGGCAAAATCGGTAGAATCGAAGGCCGGAACTTCAGCAGTTTGGCAAAAGCCAACTCCAGCCAGAAGCATGGAGACAAGTAGTGTAATTGCAAATTTTCTCATTTCAGAACATATTCATTTTTTCGGAGCTGTTGCTAAGCGCGGACATTTCCCTTTCACAATAAATTGCTTTAAGCAAATCCGTTCCAGCTAAGCCGTCCAAAAGTAATAATTCTTGACCTTGTTCAGCACTTTCAAATCATGTAAAAAGTGGAAAACTCAAAACTCAATCTTTCCTCTAAAAGCGTTGGTGTTGCTGGTGAGGTTTAATCCCTCGAAGTGAAAACAGCTTTGAACATCCTCCTTACTGCGCATAAAACGAATAACTTCCCCCGGCATTGTTTCCTTGAGGTAGTTAATGGAAAAACGCGTTGGATAGTTGGTTCGGCAAAAATCAAGTGGCAGCGAGTCCATCATCCAATCGACGTAGCGCGTGGAGGTTACGTGCTTGTTTAGGTCGATGTCGAAGTAGGTGGCCTTAACCTCAAAGCTATCGCCGCTAGAAATGGCAGCCAACTTCTCTGGAGACTCTTTCAGCGCATGCTTATCCTTAAGCAGCATAAACAGCTCGCCATCGAGCCCGTCAATTCGTTTTGGTCGCTTGGTTTTCAAATCAATGGCCAGCCAACCCGAAGTTGCCTTTGCCACCACCTCGCCTGCCTTATCTCTCACAATAAAGTCGCGGAGGTAAATAATTCCCTCAATATCCTTTGGCCAAGTTTCCACTATGGCCTCCTCATACCACTTGAGTGGTCGGTATATTTCAATGGTCATGCGACTTAGCACCCAAAAAAGGTGCTGCTGCTTGAGACCACCAAAACCAAAGCCTAAGCTATCGGCCGAACTAATTGCCGATTGAATAAGGAGGTTAGATAATCCGCTAAGCCGAAGCCGTGCATCCATATCGGTGTCGGCCGAGGTTATGCGGTAGGGTGTAAATAGCGTAAGGTCTTTATCGGTTAATTCCATCGTATCTTGTTAATCTATTTAGAAAATCAATATTAATCAAACTGTTGCTCCTCCTCATCTATCAAAAAAAGTTTACAGAGAAGGAGAAAAACAACAATGTTTTAATGAATCACTCTCCCAAATGCTCATCTGCCTCCAAATGCAGCGCCTTAAGCCCAAGCAATACATCCATAAAGAAGAATATGGCTGATACCAGAATGGAGAGCGTGGATAGGGTAAAAAGCAGGTATCCTAACAGCTTTAGGTCAAAGTTGAGCAGCACCATCACAAACAATACAGGAATCATCAAGCAGCTGGCAATTACGCTTACCATAATTAGGGCAATGGAGCTGCGTAGGTAACGACCCCGCAGAAAAAGAATCCGAATTTCCCGCACCTTCTCATCACGCCGCTTCACCTCATCACGGTCGATTTCATTCACCAGTATCCTAATTCGGTCAATCACTCGGCCCAGCCTATTGGCTACGGTAAGCAAAATAAGACCCACGCCCGAGATCAATGCTACAGGTGTAATGCAGGCCTTTAGAAACTCCATGAATTGCAATGTTGACTCCATTTTACTATCTTTATTTCGAATAACAAATGTAGTAAAAAGTGGTTATCGCACTTTGTGCTTTTGAACCTATCGACTATTCCTTTGTTTTCGAAAAAAACTGACATTATGCTACGCTACGTCCGAATTCTTGAAAAGGGTATTATTTTCATTCTGATTGCCATTATTACCATAATACTTTTATTTGCCACAGCCGATGTGGTAATTACCATTGCAAAAAAATTCTTCGAGCCACCCTACTTTGTCCAAGCGGAAAATCTGATGGAGCTCTTTAGCCTATTCCTGGTAATTCTCATTGGCATTGAGCTGCTCGAAACAGTAAAAGCCTTTCTGAAGGAGAACATGGTTCACGTAGAGATTGTGGTGCTGGTGGCCATAATTGCCATTGCCCGAAAGGTAATTATCTGGGATTCAGCCAAGCAATCAAACAACGACCTAATTCCGTACGCAGCCATGCTTCTGGGATTGGCCATTACCTACTTCATTATCAAGTATTCTGACAGAAATGGTCATCTCCCATGGAAGTCGAAGGAAAACAGAAGGCCGTATAGAGGTCCGCAACAACCAAAGCAAGAAAACAAGGGTGGGCTCACTGCAAACAACTAGCAGTTTGAACGGCATTATTGCGAAATCAACTGATCAAATTTTCCTTCCGAAACCATTCGGTTTGCCTCCTCCAACTTTTGAGGTGTACCAATGTCGTGAATAATTGTTTCAGGAGAAACTTTGTATGCCACTATTGAATTGAGGCAGCAAAGCTGAAGGTAAACATCGATAATGGAAAATGTGCCATTTTGGTGATGCAATGAAAAGATTGTGGGGTTAATAACATGAATGCCAGAAAAAGCAAGTGGTATCATGGCTTCTTCCAGTCGGCAAGGCAGCTTCTTCTCCCCCGTTTTCACATTCTCCCAGCCCCGAAGCTGGCCCATTTTGTTGAACAGAAAATGTCTGCTGCTCTCCCGCTCGCTCACGAGCAGGGTTGCCAGTGCGTTGTTGGTTTTATGCTCTTGATATAATTTTCCCAAATCAACGTTCGAGAGAATATCGACGTTATGAACCAGAAACGGCTCCCCATCGCTAAAGAATGAGGCTGCATTCCAAAGGCCACCACCGGTATCGAGCAGCATATCGCTCTCATCGGAAATGGTAATCTCAACCCCAGCAATTTTAAAGTTGGAAAGAAAACTCTTTACTTGTGCTCCAAGGTGATGTACATTCACCACGATGGAGGTAAACCCAAAATGGGCAAGCCTTTTTAGCTGGTATCCAAGTAATGGCTCTCCACCAACCTCAACCAGCGCCTTAGGGGTTTGGTTGGTAATGGGTTGAAGTCGTGTGCCAAGACCGGCAGCAAAAATCATCGCCTTCATCACTTTACCTTTTCGGGCTTACATACCTTCTCCTCCTTCTTGGCATAGCGACCACAACGCTTGCAACGATACTTGGCCTCGTCGCTGCCCTCCTTTTTACCTTTCTTGTCGCTTTTACAGTATGTGTTACCCATTGTTTACATTGTTTCAGTTATTCCTAGCTCGCGGTGATGGAGCACAACCCTAACCTCGGGATAATGACTCTTAATTTTATGTGCCATCGCTTCGGCAGCATACACCGAACGATGTTGGCCGCCAGTGCATCCAAAGGAGAGCATTAGGTTAGTAAAACCACGCTCCAAATAGCGCTCAACCGATTTATTGGCTAGCTGTGTGGCTCCATCAAGAAAATTCTCCATCTCCGACGAAGATTCTATGAAGGCAACCACCTCCTTGTCGCGACCAGTGAGGCTTCCCAATTCCGGTGAACGTCCAGGATTGTAAACCGCTCTACAGTCGAACACAAAACCACCACCATTTCCCGAAAGATCGTCCGGCACACCTCGCCGGTAGGAGAAGCTCCATACCTCCACGGTTAAACCATTAAACGCAGCCAGTTGTTCACCGCCAAACTCTTTAAGTGTGAGATTGGAGAGCACTTCGGCAAGATAGGAAAGGCCAGGAAGTGTTTGCTCCAGAATTTTACGCAGGTTCTTAATGGCAAATGGAATGCTCTGCAAAAAATGGGGCTTATGTTCGAAGTAACCTCTAAAACCATAGGCTCCAAGTACCTGAAGAGTTCTGAATAGCACAAAGAGCTTAAACCGCTCGCGATAGTCAACCTTATCGATAGCTACCTTGGTTGATAATGCCTGTAGGTAATGCTCAAAAAGTTCCGTTTTGACCTCCTCCGAAAGCCCTGCCTTGGCTTGGTAAATAAACGAAGCCGCATCGTAAAGCAAAGGCCCACGTCGTCCTCCTTGGTAATCAATAAACACCAGCTCACCGGAGTCACGAACCATGATGTTTCGTGACTGAAAATCGCGGTATTGAAAGTAGTTTCCCTCACCTGTTGCAAGGGTTTGAGCAAACTGGTGAAAATCGTTCTCCAGCAATGATTCGTTAAAATAAATGCCCGAAGGTTTTAAAAAGCAATACTTAAAGTAGTTCAAATCCCACATAACAGTGGTAGCGTCGAATGAGGGCTGTGGGTAGCAGCGCATAAAGTCGAGTCCCTCTGCACCATCAACCTGAATCTCAACTAGCTTTTCGAGCGCCTTTTTCAGCAGGGAAGTTTTGGTAGCAACCTCGACTTCAGTATCGGTAATGATGGAAAACAGATCTTGTTTTCCTAAATCCTCCAGAATATAGGCTGAGTGATCGTTGCTTACAGCCTCAATTTTGGGTACCGCAATCCCCTTTGCCGCTAAATGTTGGGTTAAATAGAGAAAGGTCTTATTCTCCTCGATGTCGTCACCAACCACGGCAATGAAGGTTTTCCCACTCACCCCAAGTCTAAAATAGCGCCTATTGGAACCGGAGAAGGCAAGTGGTACAACGCAGGTTGGATTCGCCCCAAAATGCGATAGGGCAAGTGCGTTAATAATATCGAGCTGAGGTAATGCCATGGCTACTTTACATATTTACCCAAATATACAACCAACAGCACTATGTAAACCAATGCCGGCAATAAATTGAGAATTTTAATCTTTTTGATATCCAAAATATTAATGCCGAGACCAATCAGCAGAATACCTCCAACTGCCGTCATTTGGGTAATAGCTGGCTCCGGAAGGCTATGGCCAAAGTATCGTGCAAGAAGGGTGAGCCCACCTTGGTAGATCAACAGTGGTATTACAGAAAAAATTACACCAGGTCCAAAGGCGGTAGTTAGCGCAATGGCAGAGATACCATCCATAAGCGATTTGGCAAAAAGAAGCGTTGGATATCCTCCTGTTCCCTCTTCCAGTGCACCCAGAATGGTCATGGAACCCATGCAAAACATCAGAAAGGCGGTGATTAGCCCTTCCGAGAAACGATCATCTCCCAGCTTCAGGTTTCGCTTCAGCGAGATGGACAAATTATCCAATCGTGACTCCAAGCGTAGCAGCTCACCCGTAACGCCTCCTAAAATCAGGGCAAATACTGCCAGCAATATCTCATTGAGCTTTAAAGCCATCGATATTCCCAAAACTAGGGTAAAGAGGCCCATTGCCTGAAAAACAATTATTCGAATATTTTCTGGAAACTTGGAGCGAAATAGCATTCCAATAGTTCCACCGGCCAAAATTGCCGCAACGTTTACCAGCGTTCCAACCATACACTCTTTTATATTTGGTCAAAAATAGCAGTATTTTCCACGGAAAATTTTTACTGCCAAACTTTTACTTGAGCCATAAGCAAAAAAAACATAAATTTACCTGTGATTTTTCACTTCCCAAAGCCATAAAGGGCGAAGGAAGGTTGCAAATCATTGATTTCTGTGCATTATCTAGGTTGATAGAAACAGAAACTGGTGGTGGGTAATAAAGCACTCTTTAATTTTGTTTATCGAAATGGTATGAAACTGGGACTATTAAACCGAGAAGAAGTTTTCAACTTTGTAGAATTCAATATTACCGGAAATTCCGATATCTATTTCAAGTGCGATAGTGAATCGAAATTCCTGAACATTGATATATTCAACATATTCGCCGGCTGCTTTGAGCGCAGCAATCACCTCTACGATTTTTATGGGGCCACCAAGTTTAATTCCAGAAATCTTATTCCCCTTATCAACGAATTGAAGGAAAATATGAATCACATAAAGGCTATTAACTCGCTGGAAGAGATGAGGGAATACCTCTCAAGCATCTTCATGGGCAAGAACCTTTTTGAGGAGTTGGAACGCCGCGATAAAAACTGGAAAGCGCGTTGGAGAGCATACGTGCGTAAGCTTATTCAAATTAGCCAGTCCCTTATCAGCCTTTGTGAATTATGCGTGACCGAAGAGCGCACAATGTGGGTTATAAACTTCTAGCAATTAATCAACCTGAAATCCTAAAAGTCTAAATTGGTCCAACCTCTTGGCATCGTTCATGCTAGATTTTTCTATGGTGTATGCCGAAAACTCATTCCGAAAAGCATAATTCGCACGCAGATGCTCAAACCCCGATGGGTTCATTCGTAACGAAAGATCATCATTCACTACACGATATGCCCTTGACACCAGCGCATAAAGATTTTCATAAAAATTATTTCCTAAAGCAGCTATTCGTGGATTTGCGGGCTTAGGAACTCTTTGAGGATACCAATTGTCGATGCCAAGCCCAAAGTATTTGCTTATCTCCCTTACCGCCATAGCTGTTCCGTTTGCCTTTCCCTCCACCGAGTAGCCAGCAATATGAGGGGTTGCAATATCCACCAATCGCAGCAGCTCCCCATCAATTTCCGGCTCCCTCTCCCACACATCGAGAACTGCCCCTTTCACCGTTCTACCAATCAACGCTCGCTTGAGCGCTTCGCCCATCACAACCTCCCCACGCGAAGTGTTAACGATGAAGGGCGTTCGCTGAAGCTTTGCAAAGAAGAAGTCGTCGGCCATATGGTAAGTTCTGTCCAGACCATCTATAGTTAATGGAACATGAAAGGTAATAATATCGCTCTCCTCCATAATAGTAGTGAGTGGAACAAAATTGCCCCCTTCCTCCCGCTGCCGTGGAGGATCGCACAGCAGCACGCGCATTCCCAAGGCTTCGCCTGCCGAAGCTACTTTAGAGCCAACATGGCCTACGCCAACAACTCCCAGCGTTAGCTGATTAATGGAAAGTGTATACTTAATGGCTAACTCCATAATAGCAGCAACAACGTACTGCTGCACCGCCCATGCATTACAACCCGGTGCGTTACGCCAAGCAATGCTGGCGCTGTGGCAGAAATCAGTGTCAATATGGTCGTAGCCGATGGTGGCTGTGGCAATTAACTTAACAGAAGTACCTTGCAACAAGTCGCGATTGCAGGCTGTGCGTGTTCTTATTAGCAGCGCATCGGCATTCACCAACTCATCGTGCACGATTTGGCCACCAGGTTTGTGTTCAACGTCGAAATAGCTGTCTAAAATGCCTTCCAGAAAAGGAACCTTGTCGTCGACAATAATTTTCATCGCGGTTGTATCAATTTGCAGGAACTAGAAATTCTCCTACCAAAAAAGCCTGCAAGAGCTGCAAATATATGTTTTATATCTCCAAACCAAATACCATGACATCGTCAATTTGTTCCCTATCACCCTTCCATTGGTAGAAGCTGTTTTCTATTACCTCCAGCTGCTTCTCTATTGGCAGGTCCGCGCTACGGGCAATAATCTCAGCAAATCCCTTGTAGAGCAAACGTCGTCCTGTTGGGCCACCAAATTGATCGGCATAGCCATCTGAAAACATAAAGAAGCGATCGTTGGGTAGTAAGCTAATGCTGTTGATGTGGTAGTCCGGTCCCCCTGTGTAGTAACCAATGGCGGTTGTATTGCCTTTAAGACGGATTACCTCATTTCCGTTAATAGTCCTGCGGAGAACCAGCGATTTCATACCGGCAGAGGCAAAATCGAGCTGTCGAGTATCCACATCAATAACCGCGAGGCTAATGGCCAACCCATCATGGCTATCGTCGAGGCGGCCCTGCTGATGCAGCGCTTGCTCTATCTTCTCCTTCATCCTTGAAATAAACCAAGCGGGGTTCACCTCCTCAACCTCCGAAAATATTTGGTTGAGGTAGGTTATGGCCAGCATGCTCATGAATGCTCCCGGAACACCATGGCCCGTGCAATCGACGGCGGAAATAATCAGCTTCCGGCCATGCATGCCAGTCCAAATGAAGTCACCACTAACAATATCTTTTGGCAGGTTAAAGTAGATGTACGATGAAAAGTGCTTCTTTATGGAATCGATTGGTGAAAGCAGCGCATTTTGAATAGTCTTGGCGTAGTGTATGGAGTCGGTAATCCTTAAATTGGTCTTGCTAATCTCATCACGCTGAGTTGACATCTCCTCTTTCTGCTCTTCAATCTCCATATTTTTAAGGGCAAGAACACGAAAGGCATTTCTCTTCTGATAGAAATTATAAAAAAACAAGATGGCCAAAACAAGAAGCAACAAGCTGGCAATGGAAGCAATGAGAAGTTCCAGCCGCTTTTTCTTCAATAGAACATTCTGGAATAGTTGTTCCTTTTCGAGCGTTTGAATGCGGCTCTCCTTCTTTTCCGATCCATATTGAACCATAAGCTCATTGAGTTGCTTTTTAGCCTGAACCCCATTCAGAGTATCGCTTATGGAGTGATACTGTTCAAGATTTCGCAACGCTTTGCCCAATTCGCCCTGCTCCTTACGTATTGAGTATAGCCAATAGTTGGCCTCCTTCTGCTTCTCTAAATCCTTATACTTCAGCGCTAAGGATAGCCCCCTATGTAAGTAAATAATTGCGTTGCCGCGATTGCTAAGTTTGTCATATATACGGCCTAGGTTTATGTAGCAGGCAGGTAAACCACTTTCCTCACCACACTCCAGGAGGGAATTAATGGCCTTTTGAATATAGACAGCCGCCTGCACATAGTTTCCCTTTTGCAAAAGCACCTCCCCAATATTGTTGGCCGAATACCCAATACCTGAAATATTGCCAGCCTTTTTTTCCATGAGCAATGACTCCTCCAAAACCATGTAGGCTTTGTTATACTCCTTCATGTTTTTGTAAGCAACGCCTAGGTTGTTAAGCACATTTCGTAATCCAGAGTTAAAATCCTTGGCCCGGTATATGGCTAGGGCCTTCTGATACCAAACAACCGCATTCTTATAGTCCTTCTGGTCATCGTAAATAATTCCAATATTGTTGTAAACATTTGCAATCCCAATGGAATCGTTTACTTTCTCCTTTAATTTAATGGCTTTTAGAAATATCTCAATGGCTTTGGGATAGTTTCCTCGAGCCCACTGAACACCCCCAAGAAGGTTGTAAACACTTGAAAGTTCCTTATCGAGTGCCAACCGTATGAAAATTTTCTCTGCCGATTCGAGCACCTCTACCGCCTCATCGTTCTTTCCCAACCGAAAGCAGATGCCGCCTTTGGCCAAGAGTATACCAGCCTTTACATAATCGTTTTCACAGACATCTAGCTCATCTAGGGCTATATTTGATTCTACCAGCGCTTCATCGAGCTTGCCCTGAAAGCGATAAACTTTAATAAAACCAGACCTTATTAATGGCTTTAAGTAACAAGAGTCTCCGGGTTTAAAGATTGACTCGGCCAAAAGAAGGTATTGACTGGCCAAAGCTGGATTGTCGGGCACAACCTTGTTTGCCGATTGGTAGAGATATTTTATTTGATGATAATCATCCTTGAGAGTGGAATAGTGCTCAATTACGCTATCCTTTTGGCCATAGGCAAAGCTAACTTGCAAAGCAAAAACAACTACGGTCAAAACTGTCTTAAATTGCATAACCAGAACAGTTAAAAGAAGTGGCCACTAGAGCACACTACTCAATAGAAGCCAAATATAAAACATTCAGGCCATACTCAGAGTTTATGACCTGCTCAATGTCGCAAATTGGCTTTCATTTTTTATAAAATGTATATTGGCAACATGCGAACAACCAATTTGGTGTGATTAATTGAGCAAAATAGCCAAACGGTTGTTAACCTAAAGTAAAAAATTGAAGATGAAGAAGCTTTTCGATCCATTTCAGAGATTTGTAGCGCTGGAGTCCAGCAGTAGTATAATACTGTTTCTCTCTGCATTTATAGCGCTCTTCTGGGCCAACTCCGAATTTTCACAATCCTACTTCAGCACGTGGAATACCAATCTAACGTTTGGCATTGGAAGTTGGACACATTCCAAACCGCTGATTCTTTGGATTAACGACGGGCTCATGGCCATATTCTTTTTTGTAATTGGCCTTGAAATAAAGAAGGAGATTGTGGCCGGCGAGCTATCAACAATAAAAAAGGCAGCGCTCCCTATTATTGCGGCAACTGGTGGCATGATTGTCCCCATATTTATATTTTTGCTGCTCAACCACAACCTGCCAGGAGGCGATGGCTGGGGTATCCCAATGGCTACCGACATTGCCTTCTCGCTGGGAATTTTGCAGCTGTTGGGCAAACGGGTGCCGCTCAGCCTAAAAATATTCCTCACCGCTTTTGCCATTGTCGACGACCTTGGGGCCATTGCCGTAATTGCTATTTTTTATAGCCATCAGCTATTCTGGATTTACCTCATTGGGGCTGCGGCCATTCTAGCAATATTAATCATTGCCAACATACTCAACGTAAACGCCAAATGGCTTTTTGTTGTAGGAGGCATTGGTGTTTGGTATCTTTTTCTCCTCTCGGGAATTCACCCAACCATAGCAGGCGTAATTGTTGCGTTAACCATTCCGGTGAACAGGCGAATTGGATTGAGCAAGTATTCCAACAGGCTGCTGGAAAAGGCAAAGCTGCTGGAGTGTAAAAAAACGCCAAGGCAATTTCTCACCAAAACACAGCTGGGTGCAATAGAATCGATAGAGTATCTTAACCGACAGGTTCAGCCCATGCTGCAGCGCTTTGAGAATAGGCTACACGGATTTGTGGCCTACTTTGTTATGCCAATCTTTGCGCTAGCCAACGCTGGCGTTGTATTTCTCTCGTTAAGTAGCGTTAGTGATACGGATTTTACGCTCTCAATCAACCTAGCCGAGTCCATGCTAATTGGAAAAATTGTGGGCATTTCGCTCTTCAGCTGGCTGGCCATAAAGGCCAAAATTGCCACGCTACCCAAAGGAATCTCCTTCAAGCACATCATTGGAGCCTCAATTCTGGGAGGATTTGGCTTTACAATGTCGCTGTTTATAGGAAGCCTTGCATATTCAGATAACGCCTTGCTGGCAAGCGGAAAAATTGGTATTCTT
>DATKTT010000055.1:0-6557 GCA_035530955.1 Williamwhitmania sp.
TCCACGGTTTTGTCTGATTTTCTCAAAAATATCCACGGCAACAATAATTAAATTGACTTTTTCTAAAATAAGTGCACAAAACTAACGTTTTTTCCGACTTTTAACAAAGGAGTAGTCAAATTTGTAAAGCAAGAGTTACCAATAAAAGTGTTAAAAAGTTATAACATAATACGAACTGCTCTAAAAGCTGCGATTAACAATTTAAAAAAAATCGGTTGTTTCAAACTAATGCTTAACTTTGTCCGTTAATTGAAGAAACAATTCACAAGCAATTACCTGTTGCTGCTAACGTGAATTGCAATTTTCTTCTGTTAACAGTTGTTTTCAGGATTTTATTAATAGCTAATTATCCCAGTCGAGTGAATAAGTTCAAATTAATTGCAGCAGTAGTAATTGCAGCCTCTGTGCTTGCAGGATGTAGCGGTTACGAAAAAATTCTCAAGAGCAAAGACAACGAGCTCAAGTATTCCAAGGCACTGTACTATTACAACAAAAGTGACTTCTACCATGCTTCCCTCCTATTGGAACAAATTCTTCCAATTTACCGAGGGACAAACAGAGCCGATACCGTTAACTATTACTACGCCTACAGCCAGTATGGTCAAGGTGATTACTTATTGGCATCCAGCTATTTCGACAGTTTCAGGAAGAATTTCCCTAAAAGTGGCTTTACTGAAAAGGCAGAATACCTATATGCTTACTGCTTTTATCTGACCTCCCCTCGATACGAGCTCGACCAGGATAACACCAACCTTGCCATTGACGCTTTTCAGGAATTTATTTCAAAATATCCGCAGAGCAAGAAGGCTGATGATGCAAAAAAACTAATCGAAGAACTTTTCAAAAAGTTGCAGGAGAAGGATTTTAAAAGTGCATGGCTTTACTATCACACCGAAAACTATAAGGCAGCCATCATTGCACTCCAAAATTCCCTCAAAGACTACCCCAACTCCGAATACCGGGAGGAAGAGGTATTTTTAATTCTTAAGTCGGCATATATTTATGCTAATAACAGCATAGCGCAGAAGCAAAAAGAGCGCTTTCAATCTACTGTTGACTACTACTACAACTTTATTGCCGAGTTCCCAGACTCCAAGTACATAAAGGAGGCACAAAAGATGTACGACGTGGCATCAAAAGATCTTAAAACGACAAACAAATAAATTCAATCATATCGTATGGATTTCAAGAAAATTAATGCTCCAACGACCACGGTTACTCGTGACCTTGACCAGTTCGACAAGCCAACTGGTAGTATTTACGAATCGGTTATGGTTATTGCCAAAAGAGCCAACCAAATTTCTGCTGAAATGAAGCAGGAGTTGAATCGTAAGCTGGAAGAGTTTGCTAACTACTCCGACAATCTTGAAGAAGTTTTTGAAAACAGAGAGCAAATTGAAATTTCCAAGTTCTACGAGAAGCTGCCTAAGCCAAACTTAATTGCTGCACAAGAGTTTCTGCAGAACAAAATTTACTTCCGAAACCCCAAGGTTTCTGAAGAGGAATTGCCAGAACAGGAATAGCTATGCTTAAGGGGAAGAACCTTATCATTGGTATTACCGGAAGCATTGCAGCCTACAAAGCAGCGAACTTAATTCGCTTACTTGTAAAGGAAGGCTGCGATGTAAAGGTAGTAATGACCCCTTTAGCCAAAGAGTTTATCACTCCGCTAACGGTTGCTACCCTGACGAAGAATCCAATATTAGTAGACTTTTTCAATCCTGAAAATGGCGAGTGGAATAGCCATGTGGACTTGGGCTTATGGGCCGATGCCTACCTTATTGCACCTGCCACTGCCAACACCATGGCCAAGATGGCCAATGGCGTTGCAGATAACCTATTGCTTACCACCTACCTCTCTGCACGATGTCCTGTTTTTATTGCACCGGCCATGGACCTAGATATGCTTCAACACCCGGCCACACAAAAAAACATTCAAACACTTCGGACCTATGGCAACCATGTCATTGAGCCCACATCGGGTGAATTAGCCAGCGGATTGGTTGGAAAAGGAAGAATGGAGGAACCGGAGGCTATTGTTGCCTACCTCACCAACTTCTTCTCTGAAAAAAAAAAGTTTAACGGCAAACGTTGTCTTGTAAATGCAGGTCCAACTTACGAACCTATCGACCCGGTAAGATTTATTGGAAACCATAGCTCGGGAAAGATGGGCTTTGCCATTGCCCAAGAGTTAGCATCCCGGGGAGCTCAAGTAGAGTTGGTGAGTGGACCTACCCAGCTAAGTGCCGAATCGCCCAACATTACCATCACCAGGGTTACCACAGCAAGCCAAATGGCAGAGGCATGCCTCAATCTTTTTTCGAGTGCCGACCTCACCATTCTTTCGGCGGCTGTTGCCGATTTCACCCCTTTGCATACTGCTGAAACCAAAATTAAAAGCGGCAATGAAAACCTCACCATTCAATTAGCTCCAACTACCGATATTGCTCAACAGCTAGGTAAACGCAAGAGAGAAAACCAAATCGTGGTTGGATTTGCGCTGGAAACGAACGATGAAGTGGCTAACGCCCAAGCAAAGTTGATCAAGAAGAATCTTGACCTAATTATCCTAAACTCACTTCGGGATGACGGGGCAGGATTTGGAACAGATACCAACAAGGTAACCATCTTTGACAAGCACAACGATGCACTCATCATCCCCCTTAAGGCAAAGAAAGAAGTTGCAGTTGACATAGTTGACGCAATTTGGGATTATATGCATCATCATACGACCCACAGATGAAAAAGATCGTACAGTTAATCTTGCTCGTATCAACCCTCAGCTCGCCGCTACTAGGCCAGGAGCTCAAATGCAACATTTCAGTAAACTCCTCCAAAATTCAGGGCACCAATAGAACTACATTCCAAACATTGCAAACAGCCCTGTATGAGTTTATGAATAACACCAATTGGACCGATAACGTTTTCTCAACCGAGGAGCGCATTGAGTGCAACATTCAGATAAACCTTACTGACCAAACAGGGTCGGACCAATATAAAGGAACTATTCAGGTTCAGTCTCGAAGGCCAGTTTATGGCAGTTCCTACAACACTGTGCTACTGAACTTTCTTGACAACGACCTCGATTTTAAGTATATAGAGTTCGACAAGCTAGAATTTAACGAAAACACACAAACCTCGAATCTCACCTCAATACTTGCATACTACGCCTACATCATTATTGGCCTCGACTACGACTCATTTTCCTACAAAGGTGGCACACCATACTTTCTTAAGGCTGAAAAAATTGTGAACAACGCGCAAAATGCCACAGAAAAGGGGTGGAAACCATACGAAGGTTCTACAAAAAATCGATACTGGCTGGTTGAGGATATATTAAACGAGAAATATTCCCCCATAAGGGAGGTCTACTACGACTACCATCGCCTTGGCCTCGACGTTATGGCAGATAAAACAGTGGAGGGAAGAGCTGAAATTGCAGAATCGCTTGTGCTTTTGCAGAAAGTATATCGGGATAAGCCAGATCCATATCTCTTTTTTCTTCAGGTTTTTCTTGATGCCAAGTCAGATGAGCTGGTCAATATCTTCTCGGAGTCCTACATGAGTGAAAAGACAAGAGTTTATAATATCTTGGCCGAAATTGACCCAACACGCATAGATTCCTACAAAAAACTCACAGAGCAAACACAGGATTAACCCTTAACCCTGTACGGAATGCTAAAGCAGCTGAAAATAGAGAACTTTGCACTTATAGATAAGCTCGAAATAAATTTTGAGCAGGGGCTTTGTACCATTACTGGAGAAACCGGTGCAGGTAAATCCATTCTTCTTGGAGCACTCTCCCTCCTTCTTGGAAACAGAGCAGATACAAGCGTGCTGAAAAACAAGGAGGCAGGATGTTTAATCGAAGGCACATTCGATATTGAAAGTTATAACCTGCAGGCTTTCTTTGAGGAAAACGACCTAGACTATGATGACTCAACCATTGTACGCCGGCAAATCGCAAACAATGGAAAATCGCGGGCCTTTATTAACGAAGTTCCGGTAAATCTTCAGGTATTAAAAGAATTTGCGCTGCACCTCATCGACATTCACTCTCAGCACGAGAACCTAAGCCTTTCTGATAGCGTATTTCAAACCAAGGTGCTGGACTCCATAGCAGGAAACCAGCAGCTCCTGAACGAATGTGTCATCGCCTATAAAGAGTTTATTAAAGCCATCGATCATCACAAAACGCTGGTGGAAGAAAGCCAACGTTTAAGAGAAGAGCAGGACTATATTCGCTTTCAGGTTGACCAGCTTCAGTCGGCCAACCTTATTGAGGGAGAGTTACAGGAACTCGAAAGTGAGATAAAGCAACTCACCCACGCCGAAGAAATTAAGACGGGACTGGCTACCGTAGAAACTGCGCTAAACAACGACACCACTTCAGCCATTAGCCTATTGATTGAAGCAGAGAATGCCCTAACCAAGATCGCAAACTACATGCCAAGCCTCGGCATCCTCGCAGAGAGGCTTGCAACTGGATTAATCGAAATTAAGGACATAGCGCAAGAGGTGAGCCGTCACTTCGAACACCAGGAACTGGATCCGGACAGGTTAAAGTATGTGCAGGAGAGGCTAGATTTGCTCTATACCTTAATGCAGAAGCATCATTGTCAAACTCAAGAAGAACTACTTGCCACTTTTCAATCTTTTAAACAAAAGATGGAGAGCATCGACAATAGCGAAGAGGCACTGTTAAAGGCTCAGCAAGTGCTTGACGAAAAGAAAAAGTGCTATTTTGCTGCGGCTCAGAACCTACATGTATCGAGGGAAAAGGTAAAACCAAAATTAGAATCTACAACGGTTGAACTCCTAATGAAGTTGGGTATTCCAAAAACTCAATTTTCCGTTGAAATTATCCTGAGCGAAACACCTACTCCTACCGGTAGCGATAGAGTGAACTTTCTGTTTACTGCCAACGCTGACATGCCGATGCAAGAGGTTGGCAAGGTAGCCTCTGGTGGGGAGATTTCGCGGTTGATGCTGGCCATAAAAGCACAAATGGCCACGGCCTCTGAACTCCCAACCATAGTTTTCGACGAAATAGACACGGGCGTATCGGGCGAGGTTGCTCACAAAATGGGCGAGATAATTGCCCAGATGGCAGAAAAGATGCAAGTTATAAACATCACTCATCTGCCGCAAATAGCATCCAAAGGTTTGCACCACTGGATTGTTTACAAAGAGAATGAGACATCCAGAACCGTCACCCAGATTAAAAAAATCAATTCAGAAGAAAGAATTGTTGAAATCGCAAAAATGCTCAGTGGTCAACAGCTTACTGACGCAGCGATGCAGAACGCTCGGGAGTTATTAAAACCTTAAGGAACCAAATCGGCACACCTTTTTTACTCACAAAAAGAGCCGCCAGTTGAACAAATTAAGGTTTAGATTGCTACTGTGTTCTGGTGTATGATAGTATTTCACTAAAAATTCAGAATATGTCCTACAACTTACTTAAAGGGAAAAAAGGTATTATTTTCGGTGCACTGAACGACCAGAGTATTGCTTGGAAAGTAGCCGAGCGTGCTCACGAAGAGGGTGCCAGCATTATTCTTTCCAATACTGCCGTTGCGATGAGAATGGGTACCGTTGATGAACTTGCCCAAAAGTGTAATTCTATTGTTATTCCGGCCGATGCAACAAATGTTCAGGATATAGAAAACTTAATGAAACAAGCCATGGAGCATTTCGGAGGAAAATTCGACTTCATCCTTCACTCCATAGGAATGTCGCCAAACGTTAGAAAAGGTCACACATACGACGACCTTGACTACGGCAATTTCCTGAAGACGCTAGACATCTCCGCATTGTCATTTCACAAAATACTACAGGTTTGCAGAAAACTCGATGCCGTTAGTGAATGGGGATCCATTGTAGCACTCAGCTACATTGCTGCCCAGCGCACTCTGTATGGCTATAACGACATGGCCGATGCAAAGTCGCTTCTCGAAAGCATCGCCAGGAGCTTCGGCTACATTTACGGCCGGGAGAAAAAAATTCGTATCAACACCATTTCTCAATCCCCTACTCCAACTACAGCAGGAAGTGGCGTAATGGGTTTTGGCGGCCTTTTGGATTTTTCGGAAAGAATGTCGCCATTGGGAAATGCAACCGCATCGGAATGTGCCGACTACTGTGTAACCCTATTTTCGGACTTAACCAAAAAGGTTACCATGCAGAACTTGTTTAACGACGGTGGATTCAGCAGCATGGGAATGAGTCGGAATGCAATGGAAGTATACAACCGCAGCCTCGACGATTGTAAAGACTGCCAATAGCCATCTTCTAGGTTGTCCAATAAAAAAAGGTTCCCGTGGGAACCTTTTTTTTACCATTTTTCTAGACAAACTAACCAAGGTAACTTTTCAAGAGTTTGCTCCTGGAACTGTGACGTAGACGTCTGATAGCTTTTTCTTTGATCTGGCGTACACGCTCTCTAGTTAGACCAAACTTCTCTCCAATTTCCTCCAAGGTCATCTCTGAACATCCGATACCAAAGAACAGCTTAATAATATCGCGTTCACGTTCGGTAAGCGTGGCCAAAGCCC
>DATKTT010000056.1:0-2276 GCA_035530955.1 Williamwhitmania sp.
TTTTGGATTTATATCCCAACTTATCGTCCAGTGGGGCAGGGGTAACGATGGTACGGAATTCCATGACTTATTGGTTTTGTTGCCTAAGGTTACGCATTATTCCCGAAAAACCGGCTCGTTTTACCGCTGAACCTTTAAAAAATTCCTCAAATCGATCTTCATTTAAGTTGCGCCAATCCGCTGCGGAGAGTTCCAGTAGTCGGTCGTTAATCGCAACTTTTCCTTGTAGTGCCGTGAGTGGTTTTTTGTTCCATGGGCACACCTCCTGACAAATATCGCAGCCAAACGCGTGGCCATTCACCAGCTGCTCCTGTTCGGCGGTAAATGGACCTTTGTGCTCAATGGTATGGTAGGAGATGCAACGGTTGGCATCCACCACTGCGGGAGCAATAATGGCACCCGTGGGGCAGGAATCGATGCAGCGCGTGCAGGCACCGCAAAGGCTGTTGCCAAATGGTTGGTCGGGTTCTATTTCAAGATCAACAATCAGTTCAGCCAGTAGCGTGTAGGAACCCAACTTGGGGTGAATGAGCAGGCTGTTCTTGCCAATCCAGCCCAGCCCTGAACGTGCTGCCCACGCCCTCTCTAGTATGGGGGCCGAGTCGGTAAAGTAGCGCCCGTTTACGGTAATGCCAGTTTCATCGGAAAGGAATGCCATAAGCACTTTCATACGCTGCTTTAGCTCCTTGTGGTAGTCGCGAAACCAAGCGTAGCGTGCAACTCGAGGTGCTTCGGCCTTTTGCGATGCACCAAAATTGTAGCTAAAAAGCAGGGTGATTACCGTTTTTGCCCCTTCAACCAGTAACGTAGGATCTAGGCGCTTGTTGAAGTGGTTGGCCATGTAGCTCATTCCTGCATTATGTCCATTCCCAAGCCAATCATTAAGCCGAGGTTCTTCTTCTTTAATATGCTCGGCTCTTGCAAAACCACAAGCCTCAAAGCCCAGCTTTAGCGCTTTGTCTCTAATTTTTTCTTTTAAGTTACTGTTGGTTGCAGTGCCCATCCTATTTTATCACGAAATTTGTTGATGAGCAAAGGTAAGGGAAAAATAGGAGGAGATTTATTGAGGAGTTACAACTCGAGAAGTCTTTGTTAAGTGTCAGCTTTATTGTCGATGCAATAAACTATATATGCTTTGAGTGCGAATTTTTGTTGGCTTGAATTATGGTAAGTATGGAGCAGATCGAACTTCCTTAACCATTATACGGTGTGTAAACAATGATTCGATACCAGCAAATTCTTAGAAAAAGATATTCACCCTTTTATTTTCGGTTGCAAGGAATTGTAATTGAAAAAATAGATCCTTTCCCAATTTCAGATGTAATGTTAATGGTGCCCCCCATCAGATCTACCAGCGCTTTAGATATTGACAGCCCTAGCCCTGTACCTTCATGAAAATTGTTTTCATTGTTCTGGAATTTGGAGAAATCCTCAAATATTTTCTCATATAGGCTAGGTGCAATTCCTGGACCTGAATCTTCTACAATAAATGTTGCAAGTTCGTTAGTCTCTTTATAATAAAGTCTTACATGTCCTTTTTCGGTGAATTTAAATGCGTTGTTGAGCAGGTTTTCCAAGATTTGCTTCAGACAATTTTTGTCAGTTATAATTATATCATTACTACCAATTCCTTCATAGCGAACTTCAAAGTGTAGCTTCTTCCCTTCTGCTATTGTTGAATAATAATGACTGAGGCTGTCGAACAATTCGCTCACTGAGACGGATTCGTTATTCAAAATCAATTGCCCCGATTTTATTTTGCTTAAGTCAATAATATCTGAGATAATCAATAAGAGTTGGTTGCTATTTGATTTAATCAGGTTGCCATAATCAATTCGATCTTCCTGGGTTAAGTCTGGCTCGATGATTAGGTTAGTAAAACCGACAATCCCATTGAGCGGCGTTCTAATCTCATGGTTAATGTTTGCCAGAAAAGCCGTTTTTAATCTGTCGTTTTCTTCAGACTTTAATAGTGCCACTTCAAGTTCCTTGTTCTTCACTTTGAGAATTCTGGTTGTTTTCAGGAGAACAAGAAAAAGAGTTGTTACCGTGGTAGATGTAAATAGTTCAAACCGATAGTAATAAAGAACGTTTTTATAGGTCGAGAGTATTTCATTTTCTTGGATTGCCTTGAGAAGGTAGAAAACGATTGCCATTGTTGGAATTAAGAATATTGTGTAGTAAGCAACAACCATTAATGCCCACAGCCCTCCCAGCAGGTATAGATTGCTTACTCTGTTTTTAATATAGTCGTAGAAAAACCATGCAAAAAGGCT
>DATKTT010000057.1:0-2936 GCA_035530955.1 Williamwhitmania sp.
ACAACCTACCCCTCCAATATTCCCCAACACAATCTTTCATATTGGAGGGCTCGATTGGCTACCCAACCAGGAGGGGTTGTTATGGTTTCTCCGCAGCTGTTGGCCAATAATACGAACAGAACTTCCATACGCTCAATTCCACATTGCTGGAAGAAACGCTCCACACCACTTTCTGGAGCAGATTAAGCATGATGGCGTAGTGTACGATGGGGAGGTGGATAGTGCCGAAGAGTATATGCGCGATCATGATGTCTTGGTTATCCCTCTTCTGTCGGGATCGGGTCTAAGAATAAAAATAGTGGAAGGCATGGCTGCTGGCAAAGCAATTGTTTCAACTAAAATTGGGGCCGAAGGCATAAACGCTGATATTGGAAAGGAACTCTTTATTGCCGATACACCTGAAAAAATGGCAGAAACATGCATCTCATTGCTTAAAAATCCTAAACTTGCAGCAACAACAGGATGGCATGCCTACCGCTTCGCAAATGAGAATTTCAACAGCAACACCATAAGTAGCAGCCTTCTTGACTTTTACCGAGAGGTGGCTTTGAAACAAAAAAATTTATCCAATTAAGTGTAAGGTGGAATACCTATTCTGGATACCAGTAGTCCTAATCTTTCATTCATACGTGCTCTATCCTGGCATTTTGTGGATGCTGTCACAGTGGTATGCCGACAATCAGCTAGCCTATTCTTCCAACGATGTGCTGCCTACGGTCACAATATTAATGGCGGTACACAACGAACAGAAGGTAATTGCCAAAAAGATAGAAAGCATATTCAGTACAACCTATCCATCAAACAAGCTTCAGGTTCTTGTTGGTTCCGACTCCTCCACCGACAACACCAACAATATTTTAGTGCAGCTATGCAAGGAGCATTCATCGCTACAGGTTTTCAATTTTGAAAGGCAAGGCAAGTCGAATACCATTAATGACCTGCTTGACAAAGCAACCGGGGAAGTTGTAATATCAACCGATGCCAACGTCTTCTTTGATGCTAACACCATTTATGAACTGGTAAAGCATTTCAAAAATCCGAAAGTTGGGTTAGTGGACAGCAGAGTTTCCAATACAGGCATCAATAAATCAGGTATTTCGTTTCCTGAGAGCACCTATATCAACCGTGAGGTGCACATTAAAAATTACGAAGGGCGAGTGTGGGGCTCCATGATGGGACCGTTTGGTGGCTGTTTTGCCGTTCGTAAACATAGCTACCACAAGGTTCCTCAAAATTTTCTTGTCGACGATTTTTACATATGCATGAAAGTGATTGAACAGGGTGAACTAGCCATCAACAGTATGACAGCGTATGTTTACGAAGATGTCTCCAACTATATAGTGGAAGAGTTCCGACGAAAAGTCAGGATATCAACTGGCGCGTTTCAAAATTTATGGCACTTCAGGTTTCTTCTATGGCCCCCTTACCGGGGATCGGTCTTTGCACTATTTTCACACAAGGTTATCAGGTGGTTTGGACCATTCCTGATCCTGCTTGCATTGGCAGCCAATATTGCCCTATCGCTTGGCTCCCACCTCTACCAACTCTTGCTTTTACTATTTTTGGCGAGCTTTTTGCTACCCATTGCCGACTACATGCTAAAAAGAATAAACATTCATATTACCTTTGTGCGGTTCATAACCCACTTTTATGGAATGAACCTCGCACTACTATTAGGATTTTTTAAATTCGTAAAAGGAGTTAAGTCCAATGTCTGGCAACCAACACAACGCAACCAGTAGTCAACTCGATACAATTGAGTCGGCAATTGAAGATATTAAAAACGGAAAGATCATTATCGTTGTCGATAATGAGGACCGGGAAAACGAGGGAGATTTTGTTGTAGCAGCTGAGCTCATCACCCCAGAAAAGGTAAACTTTATGGCTACGCATGGGCGCGGCCTAATTTGTGCTCCAATCACCGAGGAACGCTGCAAAGAGTTAGACCTCAATCTCATGGTGGGACATAATACGGCATTGCACCAAACCCCATTTACCGTATCAGTTGACCTCAATGGACATGGCTGCACAACGGGTATTTCTGCTGCCGATAGGGCAAAGACCATAAAAGCGCTGGTTGATCCTGCCACGAAAGCGGAAGATTTGGGACGACCTGGCCATATTTTTCCGCTCAAGGCACGCGACAAAGGAGTGCTGAGGCGCGCAGGACATACTGAAGCCGTAGTTGACCTAACTCGACTTGCCGGATTACGTACTGGTGGTGCCCTAGTAGAAATTATGAATGAAGATGGCACCATGGCCCGTCTACCTCAACTGCTAGAGATTGCAAAAAAATTCAGCCTTAAAATAATTTCAATTGAAGCCTTAATTGCCTATCGGTTAAAAGGAGAAAGCATTATTGACAAAGGTCAGCGAGTTAAGCTTCCAACGGAGTATGGCGACTTTGAACTTATTCCATACCGCCAAAAAAGCAATGGATTAGAACATGTTGCCCTAGTAAAAGGAGAGTGGGCCGAGAATGAGCCCATCCTTGTTCGGGTTCACTCATCGTGCGTTACTGGAGATATTTTTGGGAGCTACCGATGCGATTGTGGTCCCCAACTGCACGAAGCAATGCGAAAAATTGACAAGGCAGGGAAAGGTGTAATTGTCTACATGAACCAGGAAGGTCGCGGAATTGGATTATTCAACAAAATTCACGCATACAAGCTACAGGAAGAGGGTCGCGACACCGTGGAAGCCAACGTAGAGTTGGGCTTCGATGCCGATGAAAGAGATTACGGAGTGGGGGCAGCTATACTGCATGACCTCAAGATTAAAAAGATTATGCTGCTAACCAATAATCCTAAAAAGATTACCGGTCTTGAAGGATATGGCCTTGAAATAGTCGAAAACATTCCCATTGAAGTAAAACCCAACCAGTTTAATGCATTTTATCTAGAAACAAAAAGGGATAAAATGGGCCATACGCTTCA
>DATKTT010000058.1:0-7949 GCA_035530955.1 Williamwhitmania sp.
AGACAAAAGTGAAAATGCGCTACACCTTCATATGTTGTTTGGACAACATCGGCAAATCCATGAGGGCACATTGGTTGGTGAGGTGGATAAACCGTTAAAACGGTTTGGCTTTCCAACGATACTTTTTACCCACGGTTAAAAACGTGGGCTATGAAAGACGGGCAATATGCCTCGCAGAGGTTCCACCACCTATGAGTAACGTAGGGTTTTCTCCGGGGTAATGCGTGAAATGAGCAGCGATGGTATGAGCAGCATTACAAACACTGCCGCAAAGGTGCCGGCATTGAGCATCAGAATGTGGCTGAGCTGTAGGTTAATGGGCACCGACGAGAGGTAGTAGCTGGACTCGTCGAGCTTAATAATGTGGAACTGCTGCTGTAAAAAGCACAGCCCTATACCAATAACGTTACCCCAGAAAAGCCCCAGCCCGGTGACGTAGGCCGAGTGGTAGAGGAATATTTTTTGAATCATCCAATTTCTGGCACCGAGGGCCTTCAGCACCCCAATCATAAAGGTGCGTTCCAGAATAAATATGAGTAGTCCTGAAATCATGTTGAAGCCCGCCACAAAAAGCATGAGGAATAGGATCACGGCCACGTTGGTGTCCTGCAGGTTTAGCCAGTCGAAAATTTGGCTGTACTTCTCCTTGATGTTGGTTACCTTAATGCCCGATCCATCGGGTAGCACGGTAAAGCCCGCCAAATCCTCCACTCTGTTGGTAATTTCGTCTACGTGGTCGAAATCGGAGGTGGTGAGTTCAATACCCGAAATTTGGTTACGGCTCCAGCCGTTGAGCGCCTGTATTTGCTTAATGTCGCAGAACACGAAGGTCTTGTCGAACTCGTCGAACTTGGTGTCGTATATGCCCACAATTTTAAAGCGGCGCACACGCGGAGGCTCCTGCACAAAGTAAAAGTCCACCTTGTCGCCCAGCGATAGCTTCAGCAGGTTGGCAATGGATTTGGAAATGAGTATCTGGTTGGAGGAGGTGCTGTCGGAGAGGTGCAGAACGGTTCCTTCGGTGAGGTTTTTCTTGAAGAAGCTCCAGTCGAAGTCGGTGGAAACGCCCTTGAGCACCACCCCCTGAATATCGGTTTTTGTTTTGATGATGCCGGGCTTATAGGCGTATATCTGGGCGTGGGCCACACCGGGAATGGAGGTGAGCTTGGGCACAAAGGCTAGCGTATCGGTAATGGGCCTGGTTTCGTAGGAGGTGTTGGAGTCGTAGTTCTGAATTTGGATATGCCCGCCAAATCCAAGCACCTTGTCGGTAATCTGGTTTTTGAAACCGGTAACAATGGCTACGGATACAATCATTACGGCCAGACTGAGTGCCACGGCCACAATGGATATGCGGGTTATGGGGCGCGAGACTGCTTTTTTCGCCTCCCTGTCGCGCGAAATGCGACGGGCAATAAACAGCTCTAAGTTGAAGTGCTTTTTCACGCTCAAGTTGGTATTCTTAGTTTCGCACAGCGGTGGCTTAATGCCATACAGGCAGCCTTACCTACCCCAACGTTATGCTCTACAAACCTAACATTTTTTTATATTTTTTCCCTGTTTTGGGGCGGAATGGTTTGAAATGGCTACAAATATGAGTTAAAACGCTAAATTTGGGCCTTTAGTGGTAGCTATTCCAAAAACGGAATAATTCTTTAGCTTTACTAACCCGCTGGTAAGCTAGCGCATGGGGCTACAATTTTTTTGAAAACGGGCTAGATTCGAAATTGTGCAATATGGGAGTGAAGCCGTTTAGGTTGGTGTGTGTAGCGTTTTTTCTTTGCGTATCCATTGGCATGGCTGCTGCTCAGGAAACAGCAACACCCATCCCCGCCGCTGATCGCACCGAGCTATACCTGCCGTTGCTCAAGGGAAAGCGCGTTGTGGTGGTGGCTAACCACACTTCGCTCATTGGGAAGCGCCACCTGGTTGATTCGCTACTTTCGCTTGGGATTAAGGTTCAGCGCATCTTCTGCCCCGAGCATGGGTTTCGCGGCTTGGCCGATGCAGGTGAAGAGGTGAGTAACTACAAGGATTTTCGTACAGGCCTCGATGTAATATCGCTCTATGGTAGCAACAAGAAACCGGATATTTCACTGCTTCGCGATGTGGATGTGGTGGTGTTCGACCTGCAGGATGTGGGGGTGAGGTTCTACACCTACCTCTCAACCATGCACTATATGATGGAGTCGTGCGCCGAAAATAACATTCCGATGATAGTGCTCGACCGACCAAATCCAAACGGTCACTACGTTGATGGTCCGGTGCTCGACAGCAGCCTGCGATCCTTTGTTGGGCTGCATCCCATTCCCATTGTGCATGGCATGACGCTGGGTGAGCTGGCCCGTATGATTAATGGTGAGGGGTGGCTGAAGAATCACGAGCAATGTCGGCTAACGGTTATTCCATGTGGCAACTATACCCATCACTCAATCTACACCCTTCCGGTAAAACCATCGCCCAACCTACCCAACATGCGCAGCGTTTACCTCTATCCCTCCACCGGGCTTTTTGAGGGAACTGTATTTAGCGTGGGACGAGGTACCCCATGGCCGTTTCAGGTATTAGGTAATCCGCTTTTTCCCAACCGGGGATTCTGGTTTGTTCCTGTCTCCGTGATTGGGGCAAGCAAGAATCCACCCTTTCGAAACAAGCGCTGCTATGGAATCGACCTTAGGAGCATTCCCGACTCGGCGAGCTTGGTGCGGGCCGACCGGATAAACCTCGACTGGCTCATTGAAGCCTACAGGCAATATCCTCGGAAGGATAGTTTTTTTAACAGTTACTTCGATCTTCTAGCCGGGAATAGAATGCTGCAAAAGCAAATTAAGCAGGGCCTTTCCGCAGGCGATATTCGGGAGACCTGGAAGCCAGAATTGGCAAAGTTTGTGGAGCGGAGGCGAAAGTATTTGCTCTACCCCGAGTAGCCGGAAGCCATTTGCTTAATTTTTGAGCTGCATTTTTATAGTTACTTTCTTACCTTTGCTTTTGGTGATGAGGCAAATCTTGAACGGATAATGTTGAATGTTTCTGAAAATACCAAGCTGCATATCGCACAGGTGCTAACCCTTGGCGAGGTTTGTTACTACGACAGCCAAGACGCCGAGGTAATTGCGGCTGGTGAGCTGGAGGGCAAACTCAAGGATAGGAAGAGGGCAATGCGAAAGATGGAGGTTACCCAAAACGCCAATCGCTACATTAAGTTTGAGCCTCCGGTGGAGGCCGAGAAGTTGGTTATGGTGGAGGTCTTTGCCAAAACGGTGAGAGATCCCAAAGAGCGAGAGCATCTTATTTATGCGCTACAGCGCACCAACCCAATGGCCTACTTCCATCACTTTATCAACACCTTTTCCGATGAGCGAAATGCATGGTTCATCTTCAAAAAGCAACGCTATATAGCATTGGTGGAAGCGAGGTTGATGGAGGTGTAAAGGGCGTTGAATTAATTTTTCGAATAGGTTGAAGAGCTTGTCGTGGCAAAAAGGTGATGATTGACGAGTAAAAAACAAGACGGAAGACCGTATTCGGGAATAATTATAAAACCCTACAAACCCTAAGCGCCGCTCCTACAAAAAATAAATTGGCAATAAAGTGACTAAATAATTTCCTATCTTTTGCTAGAAAAAAATGTAAATATGGCATTGGAGATTGAGCGGAAGTTTTTGGTTGATCGCGAAAAGTGGAATCAAGAGAATAAGGGAAAGGGATGCCTCTACAAGCAAGGTTATATTCTAACCGATCCCGAGAAAACCATCAGGGTTAGGCTTACCGATACCGATGGTTATCTCACAATCAAGGGAATGACACATGGTAGCGTAAGACAGGAATTTGAATATCTTATTCCACCCGAGGAGGCTATGGAGCTGCTCCACAACTTTGCCTCAAACCTTGTGGAGAAGGTTCGCTACAAGGTTCAGTTAGGTGGAAAAACCTGGGAAGTAGACGAGTTTATGGGTGCCAACGAGGGTTTGCTGGTGGCCGAAATCGAACTGGTATATGAGAATGAGCCATTTGAGCAACCAGTATGGCTTGGCAAGGAGGTTACCAACGATAGCCGATACTACAACTCCAACTTAGCACAGCATCCATTTAGCAGCTGGCGATAAAAAAATCCCCCGGAAAAATCGGGGGATTGGTTTTGACCTAAAAATGTTTTAGTAATAAATGTAGGATCTTTCCGCAATGGCAACTGGTTTTTCATCTTCGTAGAAAGTGGCCTTAGTCCAATTGCCAATTTTGTCATATTCATACTCAATGTTTACGCTTTTTAGCTTATTGTTGTCAGCATTGAAGCGCTCCTGTTTTTTGGAAAAGCCCTTGTTGTTATACACAATTTTAAAGCGGCCTTTAAGTGAATCGTTAGCGCTATAAGCCTCCACATCGGTTACACAGTGGTTGCTGTTCCACGTGTATCGATTGCTCTTGGTGAGTTTGCCATTGTTGTCGTACCAAATGGCTTTTATAAATTCCTTATTGGCGTTGTAAACCCAATCTGTTCGGTAGAGCAGCTGATTCGATGTGCCCTTAAAAAACTGGTTTTCGACCATGTTTCCACGATCATCGTTTTTTATCAGCACTGTCATGGTTGTGCTGTCGCGCACAATCCAGTTGGCGAGGGCCGGAATTCCATTTTCAAGAGTGATAACCCAACTTCCAATAAGGAGACCATTATTGTCGGTGTAGTCACTTTTTTGCACTTGTCCATTTTCGTCAAATAGAACGTCGAAATCATCAGTCCATCCAAGATTAATTCGGTCGGTAGGGGAGATAAGCTTGCCCTTAACAAGTTTACCATCAACAATTGAAGCCCAATAATTTTGCTCCTTTACTAGCTTAACCTTACCGTTCAGCTGTTCGGGCATAAAGTAGTAAGGGGTCCACCAGCCAAGTACCGTATTTCCTGCAGGGTTGGGCTTCTTGCAGCCTGCGAGCAACATGGCTGTGCAGATAAGTAATAGGGTAATTTGTTTCATGGTAATTACATTTATGGTGAAAAACGAGAAATTCTTTCACACGGTGTCTTGCTACGGTAAAGTTAAGGGAAGAAAGCACCGAAGTCAAGTTTTACCTGCTGGCAATTACCTGGGGGCAGCCTATAACTAAGTGACTGATTAGAAACCGGGCCTCAAAAAAAATTAGAATAGGCCAAGGTCAACTTGCTGAAATGAGGAGATTGAATCAACTGCCACTATGGGATTGTCAAGCGTAAGAGAGTCAACGTGGAAAATTTTTCCAGCACCTGCAGCCCTTGCTGCTTCTATGCCTGCACGGGAATCCTCGGCTATGGCGCAGTCAATGGGAGAGAGTTTCAGCCGGCGCGCAGCCTCCAGGAATAGGTCGGGGCTGGGCTTGCTGCGGAAGGTCCCGTTGTCGAATACAATGGCACAGGGTTGGAACCAGCGGTAAAGGTTAAACTTTTCGATATAATAGTTTACGTTCACTTCGGGAGATGCGGTGGCAATGGCGCACCTCACGCCTTTATTCTTCAGGCTATTGAGTAACCACTCGGCACCGGCGGCAAGCCCAATTCCTGAATCGGAACAAATATCACGGTAAATGGCCTCCTTTTCGTCTGCCAGCAAGGCTATCTCCTCCATCGGGAGTGGCTTTTCGAATATTGCCTCTAGGATGTCCTTGTTCATCTTGCCGTGAATTACGTGGCTCTTCTCCTCATCCGACAGCATAAAGCCATGCTTTTCCAGAAAAATGTCCCATGCCCTATTGTGCAGGGCGGTGTCCCACAGCAGCGTTCCGTTGAAATCGAATATAAATCCTTTTAGGGTCATTGTATATGAATGCGGATGAACTAGCTCTTTTCACTGCCAAAAAGCAGTTGAAGAATTACCTTTTTCTGCTGCAACATAAACTTTCGGTAACCACCCTCATCAATCTTGGCAACCTTCTTAATTATTGGCTTTGCAAGCAGCGGATAGGAGCAGAGCGACATCAGACATACAATGAACTGGTCGGACGACATGGAGGTAATTCTTCCCTCCACTATCTCCTTGTCGAGCTCCTGTTTTAAGTTGTGGCGCATCTTCCTTTCAGCCTCCTTGGTGGTTAATGCAAATTCGTAGTTTGGTGTCCTATTTATCTCCGAAATAATGAATGCTTCAACGTATGGATACTCCAAATTGGCGTCGATAAAGAGGTCAAGGAATTGCTCAATTTTTTCCCTAAATGGAAGTTCGGTGACAAAAACCTGTTGAAGCTTATTACCTAAGATTTCCATGGCCTCGTTCAGTACTACCCGAAATAAATTCTCCCTGCTGCGAAAGTAGTAATGGATGAGTGCTCTATTGATTCCTGCCGCCGTGGCAATGTCCTGGGTGGTAGCGTGAAAGTTACCTTCTGCAAAGAAGATGGTTCTAGCGGTCTGCTTAATTAGCTCCTCGGTTCCGGTGTCCTTTATCTTTTTTTTCATAGTAGTGAATGGCTTGTTTAGCAGCAGTAACATTCCTTGACAATATTGTTAAACTTTGGCAACTCGCCAACTCTTTTTCTCAAAATTCCACCGATGTTTACTTTTATCTTGATTTTGGGCGATAATGGGTAGTATCTTTAGAAATTGGTTGTTGAAAGTTTGATAGGGGCAAATCTGAATAGATTCATCGTTTCTTGGATTGATAGTAGATTCAATACGGTAAGATGTTCACAGCTATTGGCCATTATTAGTAAACGAAAACAATTAGCCACTAAAAAACAAGGAGAAGCTGAAAAGCCAAATGAGTAAGGAGAATTAATACAACAATAAAATGAAAAAGTCTATCAAATTAGTTCATTGGTTGCCAAGGATTATCAGCATCCTCGCCATTCTTTTTGTTAGCTTATTTGCAGCTGATGCTTTTTCGCCTGATCTTACCTTCTGGCAGCAACTTGGTGCATTTATCATCCATCTTATTCCATCCTTTATCTTATTATTCTTCCTAATAATTGCGTGGAAATGGGAATATGTTGGGGGGATAATTTTTATGATAATTGGCCTCGGAACGAGCCCATTGATTTTTATTTTGAACTATAGGATGAACCACTCCATCTGGTTGAGTAGCGCCATTATCCTCACCATAACTATTCCATTGGTTATCGTGGGTTTCCTTTTTGTTGTAAGCTATTTTCTGAAAAAAAAGAATCAACTTACGGCTACGCAAGACGAGTAGTTGGGAATTAAACTTGCCTACCTCGGCATTTTGGGTGACGCCAATTTTAGTCCATTAGCTACCAACGCTAGCGATTATTTTGCAACTTGTAACGCTGTTAAATAGGAAGCCACAAACTCCTCCTTTTTTTTGAGCTTATACTGCATAATAAATCGTGGGTGCGGTAGTGGAATCACCTGCTTAAAAAAGTTGTGCTCCTCATTGACCTTTTCAAAAAATTTGAAATTCTTTCCCTCCCCAAGACAATAGCAGGTTTTGGTACTTACACCTAGAGCAATTTGTGCTCTAATATTCTCCTCAATGTAGGGTATCAGCGCTTTTTGTAAGTCTGGTATGTCGTAGTAGTTGAGGTTCTTTCCATCTTTGGTAAAGCCCAGAGGACAGATGGAGTTAAAGTAGTATTGGCTGTAAAATTGCTGCAATCCACCAAAGGCTTTTATCATGTCGTAGATAAAGAGCGAAGAAAGTTCAGGCCTTTGTGGCATGCTGTTGGGAATTTCACATTCCTGCGCTAGCCTTATGGGGTCGGTGAACGGAATGCCTGTAGTGCCGCCACCTAGGCGCCCAGGGTTAATTCCAAGAATCAGGATGCGCGGGTTGTCATCGTTGTAGTACTTGGAGTAAAATTGATTTACAATTTCTTGAACATCTTTATTTTCAAAGGGGTTCATTGTTTTGATTCCACCCGGAAGCCCAACAGGCCTGACGAGAGAGTGGTTGAATTGGATAACTTTTGCGGCGAAGGTCATCGATTTAGGGTTTTGAAGAGGAACGGTAAACCGCAGAAAGATA
>DATKTT010000059.1:0-16730 GCA_035530955.1 Williamwhitmania sp.
TATTGAAGCTCACGAGCAAAGCATAAACGTCAAAAGCAAGGTTAACGAAGGAACAACGTTTGGCTTTACCCTTAAACGTGTTGTTTAATTTTAAAAATAATGTCGATGCTTGCATTTATCAACTGGGATGTAAACCCCGTATTTTTCACACTTGGACCGCTTTCCATTCGCTACTATGGATTGCTATTTGCCCTTGCCTTTTATGCCGCCTACGTGGTGTTTGTAAAAATATTTAAGCGCGAAAACATCTCCATGGCGGTGCTCGATTCGCTTACGCTATACATGATAATTGGTGTGGTGATTGGGGCTAGGCTGGGACACGTTCTTTTTTATGAGCCCGATTATTACTTTTCGCATCCGATGGAGATAATAAAGGTATGGCATGGCGGTCTAGCTAGCCATGGAGCGGCCTTGGGAATTCTTATTGCACTTTACCTGTTTTCTAGAAAGTATAAGCGTCCTTATCTCTGGACTCTCGACCGGATTGCCATTGTGGTTCCGCTGAGTGGTGCCTTTATCCGTATTGGGAATCTAATGAATTCTGAGATATATGGCCATCAAACCAACCTTCCTTGGGGTTTTATTTTTTTAAGAAATGGAGAAACTGTTCCCAAACACCCTACCCAGATTTATGAGGCGCTCGCCTACCTTTCCATTTTTATTGTCCTTTGGTGGATGTACCGCAAGGGTAAAAAGGTAAACAACCACGGTTACTACATTGGCCTTATGATGGTGCTGCTGTTTATGGCACGGTTCCTCATTGAGTTTGTTAAAAATCCGCAGGTTGGCTTTGAGAATTCAATGGCCATTAACATGGGCCAAATACTCAGCATACCTTTTATTCTAGCGGGTATAGCCATAATGATTTGGTCGACGCGAAAAACGGTCACCGTTTCCAAATAGCATTAAAGCCCGGTAACGGGCTTTTTTTTATCAACATAATATGTGAGGTACAACTAAAGGCTTACTAAGCTATATTTGTTTACAGTTAACCATAGCTCATCTTCTATGAAGCCCACTATTGCTCTCCGGATCTTTCTGGCGATGATTTTTGGAGTAACCTTTTTCGGTTGCACCACCCCTCGTCATATTATTATGGTCGACAAACCCATTCGAAACGAAATTGCTCCGGCAGCGGGGTTACAGAT
This sequence comes from Williamwhitmania sp., assembly GCA_035530955.1. GTDB lineage: Bacteria > Bacteroidota > Bacteroidia > Bacteroidales > Williamwhitmaniaceae > Williamwhitmania. The sequence continues at coordinate 1,149 of DATKTT010000059.1, forward strand.
AACTAGCTTTAATGTAGAAACGACCAAGAAGGATATTCCAGCAGAGAAAAAACTGTTTATGGATGAGTTCGCCGATTACCTGCGCTATAATCGGTCAATAGCAGAAATAGAGCATCACTATCCAAACCTTACAGCCGACATCACCATAAAACCACGTAAAGATATTCGACGGACGTGGATTCTCGATGTGGCTTTCTTTTGGCCTTACCTAGGAGCATGGCCCTATACACCTTGGTGGGGTAAAACAAGCGTTGATATCGATCTGCAGCTGGTCGTTCCCGGAGTGGATAGATCGCAATTCCACTTTACCAAGGATCTCGATTTTAATGTTGCTCTGTATCCCTACTATCGGGCTGGACGATTACTAACGCAGAACTACAGGCTCCTCTATGCCGATTTGTTCGACGAGGTGGGTAGCTACGATTTTGTGAGAAATTGGAACGGTAATAATCGTGCTTTGTTTGGGAATCCTACCGTTGTTCCGACTATGGTAAATGTTTCTTCTGCACCACATTCAGATGTGGATTTGAATATCCCGGTAACCTCGGAGGTAAACGATAAGACCTTTGTGCTTATAATAGGTAACGAGCAGTACGCAAATGAAATTAAGGTGTCCTATGCATCAAACGATGCCAGTGTTTTTAAGGAGTATGCGGAAAAAACGTTAGGAATTCCAGCCCAGAACATTCACTACCTAGCGAATGGAACGTATGGTCAGATGCTGAACGAAATAGACTGGATTACAAACGTGATTAAAGTTTTTAATGGAGAGGCGAAGGTCCTCGTTTACTACGCCGGACACGGTATGCCCGACGTTGAAACTCGAACGGCCTTGCTACTACCCGTTGATGGCATATCCACCAATCCATCCACCGCTGTTAAGTTGGAGTACCTCTATGGGAAGCTCTCCACCTATCCTGCACAATCAGTTACTGTTTTTTTGGATGCTTGCTTTAGTGGAGATAGTAGGAACGCTCCGCTTTTTGCCGGACGAGGAGTGAGGGTTCGGCCACGTGCTGATGCCATTTCGGGGAATTTGGTTGTGCTTACGGCAACATCTGCCGACGAAACGGCATTTCCTCTAAAGGACAAGGAACATGGGCTTTTCACCTATTTTCTTCTAAAAAAACTGCAGGAAACCAAAGGCAACGCCGATCTCAAAGAGCTTAGCGATTATATCACACAAAAGGTATCGCAGCAATCGGCACTAGTAAACAGTAAGTCGCAAACGCCGCAGGTGCTAGTGGGTAGTGATGCTAGTGCCACCTGGCAAAATTGGACGTTGAAATAGGCTACAGCAATCCATTCCTCAAACCTATCATTAATTAGCTATTGCTCAGCAAACCACGGAAGAGAATGTTTTGTCAACGGGGGTTCAACTAACAATAATTTAACTAGAAATCGTGAATTTTTGGGTCTCTATAAATATGGAGTTTAGTTGTTAGTGTCAATAAAAAAGGTAATTTCGATACGCCAAAAATTATTTTAAACAAATCAAAACTAAACGACCAATGAAAAATCTTCTTTTCGGTGTATTAATGCTCTGTTCCTTTTCGGTGTTAGCTGCCGATGGCCCTAAAACGGTGGCAATTACCACAATTTATGTTAACAAAACTATTCAAACTGAGAGTGCATCAAGTGTTTTACTTTCCAAAATAGATGCAATTGGTGATAACCCTGCATTTAAGCTTGACTCTGTTCTTGCCCAGTTTAAAAGAAAATTTGAGACTGAATACGCACCTAGCTTTCCTTTCAAGTTGTTACCAGAGCAAGAGGTAATCACCAATGAAAAGTATAAAGAATTTAAATCATGCGGTGCTGATACAAACTCAGCGATGATGAGGCTATTCAATCCGTTGCTTCCAAGTGGTTATAAGTTCATGATCAGAACCAGCACGCTTACAAACGACAAGAGAAGGGATGAGATGATTATGCTTTCTGATTTTCCTGATGTTGATGGCGTAATGTTTATCTCTCTGGACTACACCATAGTTCCAAAGATGGCAATAGGTGGATTGGGCGTTGCTGGGATGCGTGCAACCGCACGAATATATCTTGTAAATAAGATGGGGGAAAAGGTATTTGATAAAATTATTACTGGGATGTCGAGTAAATCTGTGGGCATGGTGGAAGGTATTCCTGTTATGGATCTAGATAAAATACTTCCACTTTGCACGAATGCGACAGAAGATCTTTTTAAAGAAATGGATAGTAAGCTACCCAAGTTGCTGAAGAAGATTGATAAGAATATGTAAATTATACTGCCGTAAGTAGATATGCCGTCCTAATTCGGGACGGTATTTTTATTTAAGAGTCAGGATTATTTAGTAGTTACGATATGTAAAATGGCTTCCTGTGGTTTGATCTTAATTATTGGAAGTTCAAGTTGTCCAACATAATTTTTCCTCAATAAATTGCTAATTAAACCCTCTTTGCCGCTTCGCTTCGTAAACGAGTATGGCCGCGGAGGTGGACACATTCATCGAGTCGATACGCCCTCTCATGGGAATTTTTATACAGGTAGTAGCCGCATCAATCCATGCTTTCGAAACACCCCAAGCTTCAGAGCCCATTACTATGGCCGATGCATTTTTGTAATTAACTTGGTGGTAATATTGGCTAGCGGTAAGGTCCGTGGTAAAAATTGATATACTATTTTGTTTCAACCAGGAAATGGCCTCTTCGGTGGAGCATACCGCTATTTGGTTGGTAAACAGGCAACCCACTCCGGAGCGGATGGCGTTTGGATTGTAAATGTCGGTTTTGCCGTCGCAGATAAGAACAGCATCTACCCCTGCTGCGTCGCAGGTTCGGAGGATAGCACCAAGATTGCCAGGTTTCTCCAGCGATTCAAGGACTAGAATTAGTGGCTCGTTGGGTAGCAAAAGATCGTCCAAACGATGCGCCATTTGCTCTGCCAAGCCAAGCACTCCTCCATCATTTGCACGGTATGCCATTTTGTTATAAACCTCCGAGGAAACTTCAACCAAATTTCCACTAGTAAGGTTGATGGGGTAATCGGTTTCTGGTTTGTAAAGCTCCGGACAAAGAAAGATCGTTTCAATGGTATAGCCACTTTGCTGGGCAAGGCTGATTTCACGAACGCCCTCCACCACAAAGCGATTTTGCTCTTTCCGGTCACGCGCCTTTTCAGTTAAAGCTACCACCCTTTTTACTTCGGGATTTTGAAGGCTGGTTATCCTCTTTTCCATGGATTTAATTTAGCGATATGCTTTTGTTAAGTCACAATTACTTGGGTAAGAGTAACGCTAAGACTCCTCCTCTTCGTCATCGTACTTATCTGGCAGAATGGCGTTAGCCTTAGTCGCTGGCAGTTCCTGAACACCCCTGAGCCTCCGCTCAATGGCCCGAGTCCGGGTTCCCACCAGCTGGTCGATGTCCTCGTTGGCCTTGGTGATTTTCTCCTGTGCTTTCTTGAGAACATCTCCAAATCGGGAAAACTCAGTTTTAACAGCACCCAAAATTTGCCACACCTCACTGCTTCGCTTCTCAATGGCCAGAGTTCGGAACCCCATCTGTAGGCTGTTAAGAATGGCAGCCAGCGTAGTAGGTCCTGTTATTACCACTCTATAATCACGCTGCAGCACCTCCATCAATGAGGTATTGCGAATGACCTCTGCATAAAGTCCTTCAATTGGTAGGAACATTACGGCAAAGTCGGTGGTGTAAGGTGGGTCGAGGTATTTGTCGCGAATATCTTTGGCGTTCTGCTTAATGGAGCGTTCCAGCTCCTTTATGGCAGTGGCAATGGCTACGGCGTCACCTGTGTCGTAGGCGTTGAGCAGCTGGTTATACACATCTAGCGGAAATTTAGAGTCGATGGGCATGTAGATTTCATTGCCAGCAATGTCCTTGCCAGGAAGCTTTATGGCAAACTCCACTACATCGCGGCTTCCCTTCTTTGTTGCCACGTTGCGGTCGAACTGCTCGGGGGCCATAATCTGTTCAAGAATATTGTTCAGCTGGATTTCACCAAGTATTCCTCTGGTTTTTACGTTGGACAGCACCCGCTTAAGGTCGCCTACGCCATTGGCCAGAGTCTGCATTTCACCAAGTCCCTTGTGAACCTGCTCCAGCCGTTCGCTCACCTGCTTAAACGATTCTCCTAAACGTTTTTCGAGCGTGGTCTGTAGCTTCTCATCCACGGTGGCGCGCATCTCATCCAGCTTCTTGGCGTTCTCGTCCTGCATAATCTTTAGGCGGCCCTCCACCGTTTCGCGAACCTTTTCGAGGCGCAGCTCGGTGGTGCTGTTCATCTCGGTTTGCTTCACAACCAGCTCGTTGAACTTCTGGCGCTGCAGCTCGTTAAACTCCTTCACACTTTGGGCAAACCGCTCCTCAAACGACTTTAAGCTGGCGGTTAACCCCTCGCGGGTATCGTTGCCCATGGTGCGCAGCAGCTCCCTAAACGCGGTAAAGTTTTCCTCTACCTTCTTCTCGAAATTTCGTAAAGCAACACCCTGCTCTTCTCTGGTCTCGCGGGAGGTGCGCTGCTGCTCATCGCGATTGCGGGCAAACTCCTCCCGTAAAATCTGCTCAAAGCGGGTCTGCTCCCGCAGGATGGCATCGAGCTGAGGGCTCTCAACACTGCTTTTTGGGCGGGTAAGCATAAATACTTGCAACATCAGTATTGCCGCAACTAGAACGGCTATAGCTATTTCTAACATTATTTCCACAGTTATATTGACTTGCTAAGGTAGAAATTTGTTATGAATTCGCAGGATTGCTTGCTGCCTTTAAAAATTTTATAACTCAGGTGGTGTATAGTTTGGTAGTTCGTTTATTAAAAGGTGGATTTTAACTTTATCTATCTTTTTATCTAAAGCGTCATAACAATTCATAATTTGATTTGCTCCAGCACCAATTGCTTGACAGTGTTCAGTAAATGGATCCACTGGTATGAACAATTGAGATGTGGCAAAATTAATGTGTTCAAATTTGGAGAAGTATTTGTAGTAAGACTCGTAATAATTTTGAATAGTTTCTTTTAACTCAGGTTCATTCTGATTAAACCATTCTTTGACATTATACATTAAGTCCATTTCTTTTATAATTTCTCCACTCTCATTAAAGTTTTCGGGTAGGTATTGTCGTAATAACTCTTTAGTTACTTTAGAATTGCTTTTACTCTCTTCTTCTGCTGATTTAGCTATTCTATAGTTTATCTGACGAAATACTTTCTTCAAGGGTTCATAATCCTTATGCCCTGTTTTACATACTTTTTGGAAAACCTTGAGAAGATAGGAATTGGTTAAAAAATCGGTTATAATATTTCTCATTATTAGATTAACCGGGTGCAGAAGATTTCTTTCTTCCTCAAGATTGACCATCAACGGCATTAAAACAGTTAAGGCTTTAAAATTGTGAATAGTTCTAACAATAAAGTGCTCTTCATAAAAATCAATTTTACAATCGTAATACTTTCCTTCTCCTACTTTATTTAAGAGGGGAATTTTATCAGCTGTTTTAATTGCAACAGGAAATTCTGCTGCCTGCCTTAAGGTTTCTTCAATTATTGGCATTAGGCTTTTAAAATTATATTTCAAAGTGTCGCCCATCTTTTCTTTAAATTACAGTTTTCTATTATTCAATACGCCTCTTTCCTTCAACATCCGATAGTTGGATCGCAGCCGGATAAACCAGAATACCCGCTCCTCCTCATAAAAGTATTTTGTGTTGGGAATTTGCCGCTTAATGGAGTTGTAGAAGTAGAACATAACCGAGAGCGAATGGTTACCGTTGCTCTCCCGTGTATAGTAGTAGAGCGGGAAGAGGCTCTTCTCCTCCTTGCCTTTTAGCTTGGTGTTGGTGTAGAGTAGATGAAGAACGCGGAAACTCATATCACCACTGGCATAGCGATCCCAGTATACAACTTTCCAGAGAATACCATTTGACTTTTTTACCCCTTGCTGGTTGCGGTATGTGTATAGTTCCCAAAGAATGCGGACTGTGCTTTCGGATGAATCGGAGCTTTGATAGTAGAAGGGCTGAATGGTAAAGTAGCTCGAGGTAGGGCTCCTCTTGCTCCAAACTAAGGGAGCGGCTCTAAAGTAACGGTAATTTGGTGCCGCAACATGCTCCACCAATGGCCATAAAAGGCTAAAGTTTTTCGTGCTTGGCGTGTGTTGGCTTCGAAGCACGAAGAAGAGAACGCTATAGCGATTTATCTTGGAGGTGTCGTGGTATGTGGTGTAAAGCGGGAAAAGTATTTCCCGGTGGATGACCTTGCTGTTGAATGTCCAGTACAACGGGGTAATCATTAGGTGGTTTTTTCCATTGCGGCTAAACCCTTTTGAGTAAAATGGAGCCACAGTTAATGAATGGCGCTTCGTATTGTTGAAGTTCCAGTAAACAGGAAACACAATATTGGTGGTTCGGTTTGGCTTTCGATACAACCATACGAGGGGAAAGAAAACATCGTGCTTGCTGATGCTGAGGCTATCGCCCTTTCTACTGCTCCACCATATTGGAAACAGGGTGTTACTGTGGCCTTTCAAATTCTTGAAATGCCAAAAAAGAGGGGTGATTGTAGCATAGCTGCTGTGCCTTTCGTTGTTCCTTCCAAACGAAAATAGTGGGGCAAGGGTAAATGAGCGATAGTCGGGCGAGGCAAGGCTCCAAAGCACAGGGAAAAGAATGTGCTCTCGCCGCCATCCATCGTTCAACGACCAGTAAATGGGGAAAATGGAGTTCCATGTGGTGCCGGAATCATACTTGCCCCGCCAAAGCAGTGGAAACAGTGTAGTGGTGTAGCCGTTGGCATTTTGATAATACCAAAACAGCGGAGTTGCCACCAGGTGGTGTGTACTGCCGTCGGTGCTGCGACCATACGAAAATAGCGGAACAAATGTAAATGATCGGTATGATGGATTTCTTAGGCTCCAAAGAATTGGAAATACAATGTGGTTGTTTCGAAGGCTGTCCGTTCTTCCGTAGTATAGAGGCAGTAACAGACGGGTGTAGCTTGCGTTACTTCCTTCCCCAACTCTCCGGCTCCACCAGAGAGGAAAAAGGAAGCTGTTTTCATGCCGAGGCTTCCTGAATTGCCAAAAGAGCGGGGTAACCGCTGTAAAGCCCCTGTCGTTATCGATGGTTTGGGAGTGTGCGTAAAGGGGAAATAAGGTGAACGATTGTCGAGTTTGGTTTTTAAAGCGCCATGCCAGCGGAAACACGCCAAAGTGGTCTCTTGCCGCATCGCGGTAGTTCCAGTATAAAAGCACAACACGCGAAAGGCTGGTGTCGTTTGCCTCCGTTGCTCTGCTCTTTTGCCACCACAGAGGGAACAGCAATTCTCCTTTCCCCTGTTCAGTAGTAAAGCGCCAGAAGAAGGGGCTTATGGCCATATGAGACCGCTTTCCGTCTTCCGATTTCCCCTTTGAATAGAATGGAATTACTGAGGTTGATTGATATTCGGGATTGTAAAAATGCCAAATAAGAGGAAAAATAATGCTTCCCCCATAGGTAGGTGTTTGCCAGTGCCAGTATATCGGGAGGATAAAATTTGTTGTGCGGAAACCATTGCCAACCACCTGTTTTCGATAGCGCCAAATGGGCAGTAGCGTGTTGCTGGTGCTTTCCGGCGAACGAAAATGCCAAAAAAGAGGGGTAAGCATTAAGTGTGATGCATCTCCTTGGGGTGAGCGACCTGTGGAGAAAAACGGAAGGACGGTTAGCGATGAGTAGTTAGGGTTGCTAAACTGCCAAATAATAGGCACAAAGAACCGTTGGCTGCTCTGTTGGTCTTGGTAGAACCAATAGAGCGGAAAGAGCACGAGTGAGTTGCTGTGCTCATACCGAGTTTGCCAAGTTCTGCTCCACACAATTGGGAAAAGAGTATTGCTGGTGCTCTCCTCATCTTGAAAATGCCAAAACAGTGGAGTTAAAACAAGATGCCGACTAACGCCATCGGGGCTGTTGCCTCTGGAAAAGAATGGTATAATAGTAAGCGAGTGATATAGCGGGTTGGTGAATTTCCACACCAACGGAAACATTCCGGCATTGCTTATTCCCGGTCGATGCTCCGACCAGTAGAAGGGGAAAAAGATTTTGGTGGAAATGGAATCGGTTTCAAGACCTATTTTTTGATCCCACCATAAGGGTAGAAACAGGTGACTGGAACTCAGGGGTGAGTGGAATTGCCAGTAAAGAGGAGTTATGGCCAAAGTCCGACTGGCTCTCCTTTCATTTCTACCATAGTAGTATAAGGGTAGAAACAAGCGCGTTTCTCGTTTTGGGTTTTTAAATTGCCAGTATGCTGGGAAAACTACCAGATAAGATTTTTGTGTGAGCTGGTTTTGCTGGTACCAGAAAAAGAAGAGCAGGTTATTCTCCATTATTAACCCATCGTGCGATTTTTTAACCTCAAGAAGGTTTATGCGGGGAGCTAACTCAAGGAGCGTAAAGGTTCTACTTTGTGCTAAATAGTTTTTCTCGGTATGGATGAGTGACGGGTAGTAGAGGGAAATAAATCGCCTGTTTTCTTCATTTGCACTGCTATCGCTCCAGTAAAAAGGAATTAGATGTGCTCTCTTTTCAGTTGGTGAAAAGCTTCGGTAGCTACGGTATATTGGGAATAAAATCTGCTTGTCCGACTCCTTGTCGTTTTTAGTTCTTAAAAAAATGGGCCAAAGGTTGATGTTGCGGTCTCGGGTGATACCAAAGTCGAATGACATCTTGGTGATGGAAGTATCTGTCTGGCTAAAAGCAAATGAAGTACCTACCAGCAATATACACAGAAGAATTCCACTTGCTTTTATAAGAGTCTTATGGGAGAAAACAACCCTTGTGTTTGTCGTTTTTTGCATATTCAACGATCAATAAGATGCCGTGCAAAAACTTTACTAAAGGTAAGGTTATTGTTTTCTATATGCAATTACCCTATGGCTTTTCTGGCGGCTCTTGGAAATTCGGCAGGGAAAAATTTCTGTTCAATGTTCCACACAAGGAAATAGTTTTATCTCGGTAATTTTCGAAGATATTATCTGCTAAATGGGAAGTTATACCGAATAGTACGCAGGTTTGTTTATCACCTCCGCAATTACATTCCTTTGTCTAGCGAACGAGTAAACCATTAAATAGGATCTCAATAAGCTCATCGATGTGGGCCTCCTGTTCGTCTTCTTCTACACCTTCTAGAAACAGAGGTGTTTCCAAACCCTTCATGGCCATAGCAATGGCAATGGCTGAGAGCTGTGGCTTTTGAATACGAAATAAGCCTTGCACCATTCCTTCTTTTAAGATTTCTTCGAGGTAGCCGATCTCTTCGGTGTCATATTTTTTGCGCATCTTTTCTACAAACTCGAGCCCGGGAAACTCGTCATTCGTTTTAATAGCCCAAAAGTTGACCAGTTTCTTGATAACCTTCATGCGGGTTTTTATGTAGATACTTAGTTTTTGCTGTGGTGACAAGGAGCTGCCAATGCTTTTTCGAAGCGCTTCTCGCAGCTGATCAACCTCACGCTCCACCACTGCCTCAAAAATGGCCTCCTTGTTTTCGAAGTAGTAGTAGATGGAACTTTTTGCTTTTCGAACAGCCTGTGCAATGTCGTCGAGAGTAGTTTTTTTAAAGCCATAGCGACCGAAAAGTTGAGCTGCAATGGCTACGATCTGCTCCTTATTCTCATCCCAGGTATCTTTTCCCGCTTTCTCTAATGTCATGGTTTAAACTATTTGTTATTCGAACCAAAAACGAAATTGTTCGACAAATATAGGAACCATTAACCATGAAAAGCAAATGGTAGGTTAAAAATTGTTGAGCAGCACGATTTGCAAAGAAAAAGAGGACGGTCGTCACATTTTCACCTAGAACCTTTTACCGATTTTGAAATTAGTGCTAATTTCATGCCAGAAAAAATACCTGCTAAATTGTTGATTTTAGACAAATTGGTTGTTTTTTGTGCAAGAAGTTACGCTGTTGCTTCACAAACTCCGGCATAATCGGTATTTTCGCACGCTTGTAGTATTAAACTTGTTATGAAAGAAATTACGTTAGGTATAGACATAGGTGGAACAAATACCGTTTTTGGTGCCGTTGACCTCGATGGAAAAAGTTACTTTGAAGGGCGAATACCAACCCCTGAGTATAAATCTTTCCCCGAATTTGTGCGGAAAATATACGATGTGTTTGATCATTTGGTTCAGAATCTGAATTTTCCACATAAGTTTTTAGGCATTGGTATTGGTGCACCCAATGGCAATTTTTATAGCGGGGAAGTAAATCTTGCACCTAACTTACCTTGGAAGGGAAGGCTTGAGGTGGCAAAGGAATTTTCTGCGGTATTTGGATTACCCGCATGGGTTACCAACGACGCGAAGGCTGCTGCCATTGGCGAGATGATGTTTGGGGCAGCTAAGGGTATGAAGAACTTCATGGTGATTACCCTTGGCACTGGTTTAGGAAGCGGTTTTGTGGTAAACGGTGAATTGATGTATGGACATGATGGCTTTGCTGGAGAGTTTGGCCATGTCATCGTTCATCCTGACGGGCGTATGTGTGGTTGTGGGCGAAGAGGTTGCTTAGAAACGTATGCCTCGGCAACTGGAATTAAGCGAACGGTGTATAAACTTTTAGCCGATAATCTCGAGCCAAGTGTTTTGAGAACAGTGAGTTTTGACAAACTTTCAGCCGATATGATTTCTAAGGCGGCAAAGGCGGGAGACCAAATTGCCATAGAAGCTTTTGAATATACCGGAATGATACTGGGCAGCAAGCTAGCCGACGCTGTGGCGATCTGTAGCCCTGAGGCGATAGTTCTTTTTGGTGGTTTAGCAAAAGCGGGGGAGCTGATAATAAACCCAGTAAAAAAACACATGGAGGAAAGCCTTCTCCCAATATACCGCAATAAAATATCAATTCTGCAGTCAGGGATTCATGGCTCCAATGGTGCCGTTCTTGGTGCTGCAGCTTTGGCATGGAAACAGCTGGGGTATAGCGTAACAAGTTAACTAAACATCGAAGCGCATGGCAGTTCTTGATCCTAGGGTATTGGATTTTATTGACGAGCATTATGTGCTTACGTTGGCTACTTCTTTCGAGGAGGAGCCCTATTGCGCTTCCTGCTTCTACGTCTTTTTACCGGAAGAGAACAGCTTCATCTTCACTTCCGACAAGGAAACCCGGCATATCAGGGATGCTTCTCATAACATATTTGTGGCGGGCACGGTGCATCTTGATGCGGTTAATAGTGGGAAAATGGAGGGAATCCAGTTTCAAGGAATTCTTATTGAGCCAACTGGGGAACTGCACCAGCGGGCACGAAAGGCTTACATTCAGCGGTTTCCAAATTCCATTATTATGAATACAACTCTTTGGTCAATTGACCTCACCTTCCTCAAGATGACCAATAATAAGTTTGGTGTTGGAAATAAGATTATCTGGAAAAAGCTATAGCATCGATCTGTTTACTAGGGCAAACCAAATTTTAAGTAGCTGAAGTTTTGCTGTTTTTAGTAGAATGGTCACATCAAGGCGTAGTCTATAGTTTGTAATATAGAGAATATCCTGTTCTAGCAACTCATTGAACTCTAGTTTTCTGGACTGGGAAATTTGGCGTAAACCAGTAATACCGGGCTTTACCTCAAGCCGTTTGCGCTGCCACTGCTCGTACATAGCTACATGTTCAGGCAGATGAGGTCTAGGTCCAACTAGCGACATCTCTCCCAAAACTACATTCAACAGCTGCGGAAGTTCATCCATATTTGTTTTGCGGAGAAATTTGGCAAATCTATCCTTGGTTGGGATAGTATGACGATCTATCGTGCGTAGCTTGATTATTCGAAATGGCTTCCCTTTTTTTCCTATTCGCTGTTGGGTATATACAGGGGAACAGTCATACCGTAGAGCAATTATAGAGCCCAGAATGAACAATAACGGAAAGAAAATAACAAGAAGAGCTGCTCCACCAGCATAGTCCAGAATGTTTTTCCAGAAGCCCATCGAATTTTTAGAAGCCATAGTTTACGCCAAGCGAGACGGTGGTTTGATTTCCCAGAAAGTAATTTGGCGTATATATCCCGCCAGAATGATCGATGATATCCGATTTACACACTTCAAGAAAAATGAAGGAATCGGTCTGCAGCTGGTATTGAGCGCTTAGGGTAAAAGCCTCCCGTTGCCAAACAACGTATGCCATAAATGGCAACCCGATTCTATTGGTTGTTAAGGTGGAATAATCTGGCCCTTTTCTACTTTTTGTATAGCTCCCAAGCAGCAGTAGCCCTCGATAGGGTCTAACTTCGAGCGAGATAAAAATCTCATCGGCATTGTCGGTAAGGTAGCTTCCAAGATTAAATTTATCGCTTTCGAAGGTGGTGGTGGGCTCGTAATGCTTAAATGTAAGGGGGTGGGTTCGGGTGTATTCAACTGTAAGCGCCACATTCATAAATGGCCAGTTAGTAAGCCTTGATCCAGCCTTTATAGAATAGAAGTTGCTTTCCTCCTTTTTGTTGAACATTCTTTCCAGTGAAATTTCGTCGAGGAAAAGGGTTGAGTAAAGATGGAGGTATTTAATTTGATGTGAGGAAAAGTCGAAAAACATTTGCGAGTTTTGGCCAGCATTATTGTTCATGCCGTTGAGGGTATGGTCAACCGATTTGAAAAAGAAAAGGGGTGCAAGATAGGCTGGGCTGGGTGCTTGATCGCTATATACTATTGAGTTACCAAACGAGATATCTAAATCTTTCACCGGGGTTACCGTAATAAGGTTAGCTGCAATGTACTTGGGGTGAAACACGTCCCGCTCACCCCCAGGGAAGTATGTAGTTCGCGACGAATCAATAACCTCGGAGACTAGCCACCCGTGAATGTAGTTCAGCTCGGCCCACTTCACCGGTTTAATGCGCAGCCTGATTAGTGGGAATGATGGTGTTCTACCTGAAAGAATATTTGAACCATTGTAGGCTGTTCCCATAACAACGTGGTCTTTACCAACCATAATGGAACCCCATGACCAAGAGTAGGTAATTCCTCCTCGCATTTCGCTATAGTCGCCACCTTTGCCTGTGATTTTGTAGTTGGCTCCCATTCGCTGGGTGAGGTAGGTGTCTTCAGAAATTCGTTCGCTTTCGTGATTGTCACGTAAGCTAGCATAAAAGCCCCATGATTTCCCAATGTATCCGTAGGTTTCTGCACCATTCCATCGGTGGTAAATGGTTCCGTTGGAGTTGTTGAAAACGGTGCCACCCAAAATGGGATTAATGGTTATGGAGAAAATGGTGTCTTTGTAGTAAAGGGCATCAAAACGACGCTTAAAGTTCTTGTCGCCATGCAGCTCTTTCCCAAAATCTTTAAGGTAGAAATCCAACATCTTTTGTTGTCTTACACTCAGCATATCCCTTTTTTGCTCGGCAAGAACAAGGTATTTGGCCACCTGTATTCTCGACCAAGGTTTAACAGCGCTATTCACCTCAATAATGTGGAGGGAGGCTAACTCTTCAAGGTAAAGGTAAACCTCCTTATTGGCGATGTAAACAGGAATATCCTGTGCTTTGGCCGACAAAAAATTGGCTAGCAAACCAAAGAATGTAATAGCTGCAATTACAGCGAGGTGGGAGAAGTTCTTTATATCCATTACTTGCTACGAGATCGTTTGATTATAATATTGTAAAGTGCCTTAAAAAAGTAGCGCAAGTCTGTTCTAAATGGAGCTTTTTTGTGGGCATCAAGGTATTTTTCTTCCGAAGCCATAATCTCTTCGAGAGAATTGGGTAGGTCGGCATAGAATGGCGGTATCAGACCGGGTTTTGTTTGGATTCTTTTTTCCTGCAACTCAGCCGAGTATAGGCTATAGTAGTGGGAGGATAGTGGTCGGACGCCAACAATTTTAAGGTCGCCCCGAAGAAAGTTTAGCAGCATAGGCAGTTCGTCGAGCCAAAATTTACGCATGAAGCGTCCTAGGGTCGTTACTCGGAAATCGTCCTTAAACTTACCTCCAACGTCCAGCTTGTTTTTTTGGTATATGTATTCCTGAAGGTATTCGGCATAAGGATGCATAGTTCTCATTTTATATACCTTAATGGATTTCCCTCCTTTGCCAATTCTCTTCAACCTAATGAGTGGTCCATAGGTTGGTGTGAGGTCGAAGGCTGGCTTTTTCTCCTTCGCTGCGGCAAACCAGAAGCGTCCATCAAATTCGTCTTCACCTAGTACCACAAAACCACACGAGTATAAACGGCCTAGTGTTTCTGCTTTGGAAATAACACGATTCTGACCTCTGGTAAGAAAGAAATAGATTTGCTTGGTAACCGGAAATTTTGGAAAAATGCGTTTTAGCACAAAGTCGAAGAGATAGTATACGTGCGAAATACCCCACGGAAACTTATGGAGAATTCTTTTCTTGCGCAGCTCCTGTGTTTCAACACACCCAATAAAAATTCCAGCGTGGCACAGTTTAGCGTTTATTGCTTCAATGAACTTATTAATGTAGCGGATATCATTGATGCGTTTTAGATTTACAATGGCGCCATACTTTTTACCAGGAAGAAGTTCTACGTTGAAAACCGTTGTTGTGCTTAAAATAGAGGTGGCACCCTCCTTAACCTCTACAAATTTTGCAATAAAATCGTAGGCATTACTGCCAGCCTCCTCTTCAATTTCCTTAACAATCTTACCAGTTCTTCGATGCTTTGTGAGTTCTGTTAAGTTGATTTTGGGTTCCTTAAACGCAGTTGACATGGAGGCAACAAACTCTTCCTGCAGGTCAACATCAATGCCGGGAAGTTCTTCCTTGTGGTAAACCAGTTCTGCTAGGCCAAAGAGGATAAATTCTGCTATGGTTAGCATCCCTGACGAACTAAAGATAACAAAACGTGAAAAGCTGATTATCGGAAAAATATTCTTAACGGCAATAAACGCAACAACTGCTACAAGGTTCGATAGAAATACTATGGAAATGGCACCCAAAATTGTTTTATGCCGACCTATGCCATACTTACCAAAAATAGCGGCAGCAAGTTGCCATAGAAGCAGTAGCGACAAGAGAGGTAAGAAGTAGGTAGAAACATAGTAAGCCAAGGATGCCGGCTTCAGAACTATCGCAAAAAGAAGCGCAAATACTTGGGCCAATATGTCAAGAAAAAAGACAATTGTAATACGCTTTAGCATCTCGTGGTGATTACCCAGTTGGTGCAACAAATGTAAGCAACTAAAAGGATATTCCCCACCGTATTTTAGAACACGCTGGTTTATGCCAAGAATATGAATGATTAAGCTGTGCATTAAAGGAACTCTTGAGGAAGAGGCTTTTCATGAAAACGTAAAAAGGTATACCTTTGCAAAAATTAATTTCAATGGAGCTACCTAAAATCCAACTCTACAACACCCTTTCTCGCAAAAAAGAAGAGTTTAAACCCATCAATACTCCTCACGTGGGCCTTTATGTTTGCGGCCCAACTGTTTATGGCGATCCGCATCTTGGCCATGCTCGCCCTGCAATTACATTCGACTTGCTATTCCGTTTTCTTACTGAAATTGGATATAAGGTTCGGTATGTGCGCAACATTACCGACGTTGGACATTTGGAGAATGATGCCGATGAAGGTGAAGATAAAATAGAGAAAAAGGCG
>DATKTT010000060.1:0-6109 GCA_035530955.1 Williamwhitmania sp.
CTGGTGCCCTCCAGCACCAAGGAGATAACGCTAACGCCCTTTTGCATCAAAGGAATACCCTGCCTAGCGATAATAATATCGGCATGGCGGGAAAGTATTTCATTGAGCTTTGCGACGCTTGACTTATCCTCGACCAAAATGAGTGAGGCTCCGATTCTCTTTTCCATTAGCATCAACCTTTGGATTAGATTTATTTTTGGAGTCCTTGATGGCACTGCAGCACCACCTTAGACAATGATGCGACAAAGATACAACCTTGAAATTAGTGTTAGCAAAAAAACAGAACTTTTTTTTATGCTTTTGGACAGGTCTAAAGCTAAAATATAAGTTCATGGACGTATTCCAAATCATTGGTAAGCTGCCGGCCAATTATCGCTGGAGTGGAAGTGTCAAACGATTCTCTAACGCGCTTATGGAATAGTACAATGGCATCAGCATCGGGAAAATGGTAGTCGAAATTGAGAATATGCACCTGAACGGTTACCCCGAATGGTCTCGAATCGACAATTGAGCGGGAAATAACGGCAAGCCCCTTAAACTTGCTAGGGCCCCATTCAACGCCAACCGCATAAACTCCATCGGGAGGAATGAGCTTGCCCACCTCCTCCAGCTGCACAGTAAGCATTGGAAAATTTGCTTCAGAAAAAATGTGATGCCCCTTGCCCAAGCCACCAATAATGATGTAGAAGTGATCCAAGTATGCATTTGCCCGCTGGATTCGACCATCCTGAAGGGCCTTCCGAATAGTTGTAGAGCTAACCGTTTCGTGCTGAATATCCTGCTCAGGAATCTCCTCAACCCTAAATCCTTCCTTCTTACTCAACCTATAAAGATACTCGTAATCGCCAGCCCGGTTGTGTCCAAAGTGGTGGTTAAAGCCAACCACAATGCACTTGGCGTGTAGCTTACCAAGCAGTATACCTTTAATAAATTCTTCGGAAGTAATCTTGCTAAACTCCAAGGAAAATCGTACAATAACTAAATGGTCAAGTCCCGACTTAGCCAGCAATTCCAACTTTTCCTTTTGTGAGTTTATAAAGAGAAGATCTTTACCTTCAGTTTCTGGGTAAAGTACCTTGCGCGGATGAGGATAGAAGGTAATGAGAACCGACTCTCCATTTATCTCCTTGGCAATTTCGTTAATTCGGTTGATAATGGTCTTATGTCCAACATGAACGCCATCGAATGATCCTGTGGTAACCACTGGATTCCGTATGGTGCCCAGCTCCTCAAAACCATAATGAACCTTCATAGTTGCAGCTAGTTATCCATCTTTAACCCGCCGTCAATCTCCTTTACAAAGTAGGCCACCTTTTCAAGGGAGGTAATCATATCGAACTCTTCGAGATAAACGTTGGAGGTAATATTGAGGGGAATGGTGGTGAAGTTGAGCACGCCGCGAATACCTGCGCCTACAATAACCTCTGCTAACTGCTTAACGGTATCGGGAGGAGAGGTAACAATGGCAATGGAGATATTTTCCTTTTGAACAATACTCATAAAATCCCTGATATGGTAGCAGTTAACGCCTGAAATAACGCGATCAACCTTAAGCGGGTCAACATCAAAAGTTGCTGCAATCCGAAGTTTACTGCGCTTTCCATTAAAATAGGTCGTAATGGCTCGGCCCATATTTCCCATACCAATAACCGCAACATTAAGTGCAACACGGCTATCGAGGATTTTACCAATCACATCGATGAGTTCCTTTACGTCGTAACCCTTCTTGGTTTGGCTGGAGAAACCAATGAGCATTAAGTCTCGACGAACTTGAACCGCCGTAATGCTATGCAACTTGGCGAGTTCGTGGGAATATATATGTGTTTTCCCATTTTCCAAACAGGAAAGCAACGTTCGACGATATGTCGATAGTCGTTCGATTGTCCTTTCAGGTAGCTTCATATGGGCAAATATACGCTAATTTGGTTTACACGCAACGGGTAGTATAACAGTGAAAACACTTCCTATTCCAGGTTTACTTTCCACCGCAATTTTCCCGTCATTAAATTTTACAATGCGCTTTACAATGGAGAGGCCTAAGCCACTCCCGCTAATATTTTTAGTCTCAGGCGACTTCACCCGCATAAACTCGTCAAAAAGGTGGTTGGTATCTTCCTGCGCAATTCCTATCCCTGTATCCTCAACCTTAATGGTAACGTTTTCGGCATCCCTCAAGATGGAGAAATGAACCTTACCGCCCGGCTTATTATACTTTACTGCATTCGACAACAGATTGTTAAGAATAATTTCAATTTCATCGCTGTCGGCATCCATATAAACTTCATCGGGCCAAGCTCCATCCACCTTAACATCCATCTGGATTGCGTATGGCATTACCGTATCCATACAAGTTCGAACAATGGGCTCAATGTCCTGAAACTTAACTTCACGCTTCATTTTGCCCGAATCGATGTGTGTTAGGTCAAGTAGATCCATAATCAAGTTCCGCATTCCCTTAACCCGATCTAGGGATCGTTCGATCATCTTGTCGTAGGCCGCAATATCATCTCCGGCTTGCCGTTCCTGCATTAAGCGTAAATAACCTTCTACGGCATTTAGCGGTGCCTTTAGCTCGTGTGAAAGAACCGTTAGAAATTGAAAACGTATCTGCTTCCCCTCCTTCTTCAGCGTTTTGGTCATCCGCTTTAGAAAAAGGTGCTTAGTAATGCTTTCCATCGATGTTTTCAGCTCCTGAGGCGTAAAGGGTTTGGGTACAAAATCGTATGCCCCCTTATTGGTAGCATTTACTGCCAGCTCCAACGATGCATAGGAGGTTATCATTACCACCAAGGTGTCTGGACAATTTGATTTAATGTAGTCCAACACTTCTACACCCTGAATACCGGGCAATTTATTATCGAGCAGCACAATGTCTACCGGCTGACTCTTAACCACATCCATTGCCTCCTCACCGGTCGAGGCTTCAATGAGATCGAACGCTATATCGTCTTCGAGAAAGGGGAAACTTACCGTAAAATTCCTGAGAATACGATTAATTCCCGAACGAATGCCCGGCTCATCATCCACAACCAAAACCTTCAGCTTATCCATGGTTATAGCTTAAGCAATTTTACTAGCTCCTTGTGCAGCTGGTCGGCACGGATTCCCTTCTCCAAATAGAGGTCGGCCTTTATCCACTTACGCTCCTCTTCGGAACCCACACCAAAGCTTATTCCTGTTTCCGATGAGACAGCCGTAGCAACAATGACGGGAACATCAGGATACCGCTTCTTCAACTTATAGCTAAGAATAAAACCGCTATCCTCGCTTTCCATCATCAGGTCGAAAATGGCTAAATCAGGCTTCACCTGCTGGAGCATTTCCTCGGCTTCCCGCTGACTTTCTGCAACCACAACACGAAAACCAAATCCCTCAACCATGGTTCTAAGCTGAAACAAATAGTCTTCGTCATCGTCGGCAATAAAAATCAACTTATCTGTAGCACCCATAACTTTTGCGTTCTATGGTTTACGTGGCAATATAATACTGAATGTTGTCCCAGTAGGACCCTTTTCCTTGTCAGAATTCGAACGGACCTCAATCTTCCCTTTGTGCATTTTTACAATTCCGTAGGAGGTTGCCAATCCCAGTCCTGTTCCTTTGCCAACCTCCTTGGTGGTAAAAAAAGGGGTAAATAGCTTATCCATATCCTCCTGAGCAATACCATGACCGGTATCTTTAACCCTAAAAATTACAGTTTCAGGAGTATCCTCTACCACAATCTCCAGAGTACCTCCCTCCGGCATAGCTTCAATTGCATTTTTATTGAGGTTGGTGAGTACCTGCATCATTTGGTCATAGTCTATTTGAGCAATTGAATTTTCAGCTTTGTTGACTACTCGCGTGGAAATAGAATTAGGCACCACCACGGAATTTAAGCTGTCTTCGGTCAACCGCACAATATCAACCTCATCGAATCGGACCTGATTCTTTCGTGCGAAATTCAATAACCCGCTCACAATTTTTTTACACCGTTCAGCCTGCGTAGCAATCAACTCTAAGTCCTCCTTGTTTGGATCATTCTCCTTGCACTCCTCAAGCAAAATATTGGTATACATAATCAATACGCCCAGTGGGTTATTCAACTCATGGGCAATACCGGCGCTGAGTTGCCCCATGTGAGCCAGCTTTTCGCTCTGCTTTAAGGCCTGCTGAATGGTAGCCAACTTCTCATTGGAAATGGCGAGATTCTTAATGGTAGAGTGAAGCTCATCAATGGAGTATGGCAGGCACATCTCCACCTCTGCCAACCCTTCCACAATTGCCACCGCATGCTCGAGGCAGGTGTCGTAGCCACAGGCACCGCAGTTAAGATGATCACGGGCGGAGAACTTTCCCATGGAAGCCAAAACCTTGGCTACATCGTCCTCCGATGGCTGGGCGAGCCTTTGGTCGTGAGCAAAAAACTCTACATCAAGGTTAATGTGCGAGAAATGCTCAACATTCTTCTCCCATTGAAGCATGTCCTGTTCGTTGCGAAGCTTATTGCGCACATAGCTGCTGATATGCGTTCTCCGCTCATATGGTGAGCCACCTGGAGGCATACCCGGTCCCATAATACACCCCTCGCAGCACAGCAGCTCAAGGTTCACATTATTAATATTTCCGCTTTCAAACTCCTTAATAGCCTGTTGGAAATTAACCCTGCCGTCGGCTACAATAACATTGCCTTCGAAAAGGTCGTCAGGAATATTTACAGTTTGAATAAGGCCTCGAGTAATTGGAAATATGGCGCCGCGCCCAGCCTTTGGTGGATCAAACTCGGATGGTTCAACGCTATCGGCAGAAATTCCGGCATTATCAAACATGGTTCGAATTTCCCTAAATGTAAGAACTTCATCTACCTCATAGGATTCATCCTTTTTTGCAATGCAGGGACCTATAAATACAACTTTAATATCGTTTCCGTAAACCTCCTTTACCACTTTTGACATGGCTACCATGGGTGAAACCACAGGAACTAGGTGACTAACTAATGATGGATGGTAATACCTAATGTAGTCCACAATTGCAGGACAATCGGAGGAGATAAAACCACGCTCCGTATCCTCCTCAAGATATTTTTTATATTGCTTGGCAACCAAATCTGCACCAAAAGCCACCTCACATACATTATCAAAACCAAGCGCTCTCACCATTCCGACGAACTTACGGTTATCCCCAATGTCGGTAAAGCTGGCGGGAAAGCTGGGAGCTACAATGGCCACTACCCGATGGGTAGACCTCAGCAGGTCGCGAACTTCAAGCCGCGATTGAACAAATACCTTAGCATCCTGACTACATACCTTAATGCAGTTGCCACAGCCGATGCATCGCTCCTGCATTACCTCCGCCTGCCCATTGATGATTTTAATAGCCTTGGAGGGACACTCCCTAACACAGGTATAGCACACCCGGCAAAGTTCCTTAATGGTGTAAACCAACCCTTTATGTTTTTCAGAGATGCTCATTGTTTTTACAAAAGTACATTCCGTTGAGTAAAACGTGTATATAGCAGCTGCTTAGCTCTTTCCCCTCCAGGAGCACCAAGGCATTTGTCATAAATTTCTGCCACCGCAGGATTCTTATAGGGAACCCTAATAATCTCCATTTCATCTATGTCGTAGATGGTCTTTGCCTTCACTTTTCTCTCCTTATCATCGGCTACCAAAGGCTGTCCACCACCTTGTAAACATCCCCCCTCGCAGGCCATTACCTCTACAAATTGCAGATCGGAATTACCCGTTGCTATCTCCTGAAGCATGGCCACGGCACCCCGCATCCCATTTGCAATTCCAACTTTTATGGTTTTGTTCCCAACTGAAATATCAAATTTTTTAAAGCCTTGCACGTTACGGAACTGAGCAACCTTAAAACCTTTCAAATCTTTGCCCGACATATTGTAGTGAAGTGTGCGGACTACAGATTCGGATAAGCCGCCAGAAGCCGCAAAAAGTTTTCCGGCCGATGATCGAATCGAAAAGGGATTATCTGGCAATTGCGCATCGATATTTTGAACGTCAATACCGTATAGCTTAATAAGTTTCAGCAATTCTCGAGTTGTTAGAACCGCATCCACATCTGAAATTCCTTTGTGGGTCATCTCCTCTCTCTGCGCCTCAAATTTTTT
>DATKTT010000061.1:0-11219 GCA_035530955.1 Williamwhitmania sp.
CAAACCTCGCCTCACGTAACCAGCTTTATCGATGTCGATCTCACCAATATCGTAAAGTGGAGAGAAAGAAACAAGGCTGACTTCCAGCGAAAGGAGGGACAAAAGCTCACCTTTACCCCTATTTTCTTCGAGGCTATTGCCAGAGCAATTAAGGAGTTCCCTGGGATTAATGCCTCAGTTGATGGAGATAGAATTCTAATTAAAAAACGGATAAATCTCGGCATGGCCACTGCGCTTCCAAGTGGCAATCTCATTGTTCCTGTAATTAAGAACGCCGAAAGGCTAAACATAACGGGACTTGCCATCGCTGTAAACGACTTTGCCGACAGGGCCCGTGCAAACAAGCTCCTTCCGGATGAGATTCAAGGAGGGACCTTTACCATTACTAACCTTGGCGCATTTGATACGCTTGCCGGCACCCCAATTATCAATCAGCCACAGGTAGCCATTCTAGCCATAGGAGCCATAAAGAAAATTCCCGTTGTAATAGAAACATCGGAGGGCGATAGCATTGGAATCCGGTCGGTAGCCATACTGTCGCTTGCTTACGACCACCGTGTTGTTGATGGTGCGCTTGGAGGAATGTTCTTGAAACGAGTTAAAGATTTACTGGAGCAATTTGATATAAAAAGAACGCTATAACTAAAGCAAAACCGATTATTGCAGCGGAGTAGCACGCACCAGCAAGCCAATAATCACAGCAATACGTTTAAGTAAAAAATGGAACTGCGGGTTCCATTTTTATTTTAATAGATTAATGGAAACGAACAACATGCGTAAAAAATATCACTCATTGTCTTCGTTTAATAAAAACTTTTTCTCATTTTTGTTCATACTTAGGAAGTTTCGTAAACTTACTGAAAATTAAACGGCAGGTTGTGAGAGGAATCGTTGCGCTATTAACACTTCTTCTATTATCCATATCACACGGATTTGCTCAAAAAGAATCATACTACAAGCGTGTGTTTGTAGATGCAGAGTACTACGTCTTGTATGAAGAGTATAAGGACGCCCTGCCACTTTACAAGGAACTATACAAAGCAGGAAAAAACACGGCAAATATCAACTACCGCATTGGACAGTGCTACCTCAATATTCCCGGAGAAAAGGAGAAAGCAATTGTCTATCTCGAAAAGGCCACCATACAAATAAACCAAGGATACAAAGAGGGATACTATACTGAAACCTCAGCCCCGAGAGAAGCATTTCTACTTCTTGGAAATGCTTACCGTATTGCAGGTGAACTCCCAAAAGCCAAGGTTGCTTATGAATCGTACTTGCGCCTGCTAAAGCCGGAGGAGACAAAACAGAAAGACATCGTAGTTCAGGATCTCAATTCTGTAAGCCATGCCCTCGCTGTAACTAAAGGACCAACCCAACCAATAGAGACCAATCTTGGAGGGAATATCAACACCTCCTTTCCAGAAGTCAGGCCCTGCATTTCGGGCAATGGGCGGGTAATAGCCTACACCTCCATTCAGCGCTTTTACAATGCAATATTCATTAGCCGAATAGGAGCTAAAGGTCAATGGATACCAGCGAAAAATGTTACGGCAGAAGTTAACGCAGAAGGGCCTGTTTATACATGCTCCCTCTCCTTCGATGGCAACATCCTCCTTTTTACGCGAAACGACATCGACGATTTTAATATATACATGAGCCGGTACGACTCAACTTCGGGTAAGTGGAATGCCATGGAACGCCTCAATAAAAATATCAATAGCCGATTTTTTGAGTTGGACGCATTCCTTTCCAAAGATGGAAGAACGATTTACTTTAGCAGTAACAGGGACGGAGGTTACGGAGGATATGACCTCTACAAATCGGCAATGAACGCTGCCGGTGAATGGGGTGAAGCCATCAACCTTGGCGCTGAAATCAACACCCCATACGACGAGGACTCCCCTGCATTTACCAATGATGGACAAACGCTTTTTTTCTCTTCCAATGGACACGATGGGTATGGCGGTTTTGATGTTTATACAGCAAAAATATCTAGTGACAGCTTCACCGATGTACACAATTTAGGTTACGGTATAAACACAACTGACGACGACATTTACTTTTGCCCATTGGGCAATGGCAAGCAAGCACTAGTTTCTAAGCGCGACCCAAACGGCTTTGGCGATTACGATTTGGTAATTATGGACCTGCTTCCATAGCTAGTGAGTCGATAAAAACAATCCCCATGGGTCAAAATCCGTGTATTTAAGTCTTTATGAATTCCAAAAAAATCCATAACTTGGCTTGCAATTTGGCGCAATGCAATTCCTATAAAAAGAACCGGAACTTAACCATAAATGAAATCTAAACTCCTATTGTCAGCACTGCTGATTATCCTCATACAAACACTATGCTTGCAAGCACAGGAACCGAAATCTTCGGCAAGTGATTTATACCTTGACGCAAACAGCTACTTTTTTTACGAAGACTATGAAGAAGCTCTGTCCCTGTATCTTCAAGTTATAAAGGATATTCCCAGAACGGCTAATCTCAACTATCGAATTGGTATTTGCTACCTTAACCTTCCTGGCAGAAGGAACAAAGCAATTCCCTTTTTAGAAGAAGCATCGAAAAACACATCGAAAAGCTACAGAGAAAACTCCATTAAGGAGGACAAAGCCCCGCTTGAAACATACTACTTTCTAGGGAATGCTTACCTCACAAACAATCAGCTGAGCAAGGCAAAAAATGCGTTTTCAAAATTCCGACAACAAACAAAGAAAGAGAGCAAGGAGTTCGATATTCCATTGTTCGATTTGCAAACGAAAACCATTGAGAGTTCTGCGGAATTGCAGCATATGCCTGTCAACTTTCTGCTCAGCAACCTAGGTCCAACTGTGAATGACCGATTCTCCAACTTTAGCCCAACTGTTTCCTACAACGGTCAAGTTCTAGCTTTTACATCCAAACGGAAGTTCTACCAAGCGGTTTATGTAGCGCGGAAAAGCGGCCAAGGATGGGGAACACCTCTAAATATTACTGCCGAGCTGGAGACCGACCAAAACCTCCAAACGCTATCGCTCAACTACGACGGAACCGACCTATACCTCTACAAGGATGACAATAGGGACGGGAATATATACGTAAGCCACTATCGTAATGGTCGTTGGAATCCAATTGAGCCCCTTGGGCCAAATATTAACACTAAATACTGGGAGGCGAGTGCGTGTATTTCGCCAGATGGAAAAACGCTTTACTTCTCAAGCAATAGGGAGGGCGGTTATGGCGAATTAGACATCTACAAAAGCGACCTCCAACCCAATGGTACTTGGGGACCGGCCATTAACCTAGGAAAGGATATCAACACACCCTTCAACGAAACAAATCCCAAACTCACGGCATCGGGCGAAACGCTTTTTTTCTCATCAGACGGCTACCTTGGGCTGGGGGGATACGACATCTATTTCAGCAACTTAACTCCCCCTAATCACTGGTCAAAACCAGAGAACTTAGGATATCCAATCAACACAACTGACGATGACAATGACTTCATGCCCCTTGAAGATGGTCAATACGGATTAATAGCTCGATTCGATCCGGATAGCTATGGTGAGATGGATCTCTTTAAGGTCGAAATCTTTTCGGATAGATATGCCCGTGAGGTTGTTCTTCATAATCAACTTGCTCTCAGGAGGAACCGCAATGCAAAGGAAAAGTTGCTTGTGATTGATACACTGAATACTCAAAAACTTGCTTTGGTTGTTCCTGAAAATGAAGACCAAACTGAATATACTAATCCAACCCTACGCTACAAGTTATACTTCGACGGTAAGCGTTATGACCTACGCGACAAGGTTGCAATACTTTCATCAAAAAATGTCTCTTTGCAGGAACCCAATATGAATATGGTTCCAAAAATTGCGAGCATTGGCATCAACAACCTTTCCGAATCCGACGAATCAGCGCAAAGCGCCAATGAAGTATCTCAGAAAATAAATGCTGTCGACAGAAATCTAACAAACCTAAAGGATTCCACTCCATATTTGCTCGACATTAGGTACCAAACAGATATTGGGTTACAGTTTAAAAATCGGATGGCTTCAATTTTTAGCGTTCCCGGAATGCCCCTGCAAACAACCGAAATACGACTTTCTAGGGAGTCACTAGCCGACAATCCATCAAGTCAACTATTGAAAATATTCAGAGCATATGGTCTTAATATTTCAGACAGCCTAATTGCCAAAAGTGCTGAACTACAAGGAGTATCGCCTCATTTGTTTATGGCAACCCTGCTCAACCAAACCGACTCAGGGACTTATACTACCGACGATCTGATTAAGGTAATGGCAACTTTCCTCGACAAACTTATACAGGAACAGGACAAACTTTCAACCGCGAGCAACAGGTCGCGCAACATTGTTAAAGAAACCAAAGGCTCATCCTTTATAAATCTCTTTAACCTGCTAAGATCTAAGGCAAGTGGAAAATTGAGGCTAATGCTAAACAGCATTGATCCAGAAGTTAACCAGATTGAGTCGTTCAGCCAGCTGATAGACCTTTTACACTCGCTGGACGAAGTAGATTTTCAAAGTTATAAGAGTGAGCTTGCACAGCTTCTTTCAGAAATTACCATTGATGAATTCTCGAATCTTGACGCACAGACTAGAAGTCAACTTGTTGCATCCGCCGAGCATAAAAATGGTCTCCGATACCTAACCTATGGTGTAGGATCGGCAATTGGAATTGGCTTACTATTCTTACTCTTTATTCTTTTTGTTCGGAGAAAAAAATCAAACAAGCAAAGAAACTCTGCCGCATGATAGGAAAAAGGCTGCTATTAACTCTTCTTACCTTGCTTCTGTTCATTACTGGCATGGCGCAGGAAGGCAATTTGCCACGGTCATTCAAAGATGTTTTTACCGATGCCGAGTACTACTTCATGTACACCGACTATCAGGAAGCTCTTGCGTTATACCAGCAAGCGCAGAAGATGCAACCAGCAAACTTCAACATCAACTACCGAATTGGTGTGTGCCTTCTAAACATTCCTGGCCTAAAGACAAAAGCGCTAGCCTACTTAGAATATGCCTCACAACACGTTAGCAGCCAGTATCAGGAAGGCTCATACAAAGAAACATTTGCACCCACAACGGTATGGCTATACTTGGGCGATGCCTACCGAATTGACAACAAACTTAAAGAAGCCATTGAGTGCTACGAAAAGTTTAAAAATCAGCTCGACACCAAGGATTTATACAATCATGACTTTGTTGACCAGCAAATTAGTGCCTGTAAAAAGGCCGAACTTTTTCTCAAAAAACCTGTAAAGACGGATCTCGAAATCATCAACTTCAACTTTCCTAACCTAGAGCTAGCCTACAACCCAGTTATTTCTGAAGATGGGAATTCGCTGTTTTTCACGCAGCACAAGAAGTTCTACCAAGCAATCTACTGGAGCAAAAAGGAGAACGGTAATTGGTCGGAGCCGGAAAGCCTTAACATACCGCTTCAGTTGGAAGGGGAAATCAGCATTAGCAGCTGCAGCGCCGACGGTAAGGAAATTTTCGTGTTTGTGAACGACCATGGTAATGGGGAAATTTATCACAGCACGTTCAACGGGAAAAATTGGTCTAGAGCCGAAAAATTGAACAAGAACATTAACACACCCTTCTGGGAAACCAATGCCTCCATATCCACCGATGGAAAGACCCTATACTTTACCTCTAACAGAAAAGGGGGTTATGGAGGCCTTGACATCTACAAATCGATGAAGGATGCAGAGGGCAACTGGGGCCCAGCAGAAAATCTAGGTCCGGAGATTAACACACCCTACAACGAAGAGTCTCCCTTTTTCTGCGAAGACAAAAACACCTTGATATTCACCTCTCACGGGCATGAAAATATGGGAGGCTACGACATTTTTTTCTCCAAACTTGGAGATGATGGAAAGTTCTCAACACCAATTAATCTTGGTTACCCCATCAACACCACTGACGACAATCTTTTCTTCTGCCCCATTTGCGACCAAGGTATAAAGGGAATTATTTTTCACCACACTGACAACAGCCCTCACGAAAGGGTTAGCCTAGCAGAAATTGCCCTTGTTCCCCAAACCGACAACGCCACAATTAATGGTGTGCTGATTACCCAAGACCAGGCCGATCTCAGTGATTCGAAAATCAACCTAGCAATAGTAAATATTGCAA
Organism: Williamwhitmania sp.; assembly: GCA_035530955.1. GTDB lineage: Bacteria > Bacteroidota > Bacteroidia > Bacteroidales > Williamwhitmaniaceae > Williamwhitmania. The sequence goes on from DATKTT010000061.1 coordinate 6,150, forward strand.
CAGGTGATACTCTGAAACCGGAGATTAAAAGAAATGGCAGCACAACTTTCACGCTAAGCCTAAAAACGGGAAACTACCAGCTAACGGTAAGTATTCCTGGTTACCAGCAAATAACTCAGCACCTGTATATTCCAGCAGAGATGTCGGGTACGGAACTGCCTGTCTCCATTTTCCTCATACCGACGGAAGTTTCCTCTGGAAATTACCTAACCGTCCAGTCGGTTCAGTTTGGCTTCAACAGCTATGAGCTCTCCAAGGATGCTCAAATCATCCTAGAAAAGGTATACAGCATAATGCAGACCTACCCATCGTTACTGGTAGAGGTTAGTGGCCATACTGACTCCAAGGGCTCTCCCGCATACAACAAAGCTCTTTCACTGAAAAGAGCAAAGTCGGTTGTCGATTTTCTCACCAATAAGGGGATAGAGGCGAATCGGTTTGTCACCAGAGCGGCAGGGTCATCTGAGAATATTGCCGTCGACAAAAATCCAGATGGAACCGATAATCCTGACGGGCGTCGATTCAACCGAAGAGCCTCCGTCAAGGTTATTAAGGGCAATGCCTCCGTTATCATCACCGAAGATGTTTCCATCCCTGAAAATCTCAAAGTTCAGAAAGAGGAATACTTTACCATACTGCTTTGCAAGGAGAAAGCCGGAGCAGATACCAGCTGGTTTAAATCGCTCCCCTATTTAAGTAGCATAGCTATAAATGTATTGCCCATTAGTGACGGCATCCTTATAACAGCTGGACGATTCACCAATAAGGGCGACGCAGTAAAAGTTCTTGGGCAGTGCATTGATGGAGGTTTCCCATCGGCCGCTATCGTGAGCAATGTTGCAATTGATCAGTTGGTTACAAAAAAGACTCCTGATGCTTCAATGCCAACCCCAAAAAAAACAAAGGCAATATTTACCATACAAATCCTGGCATCGAAGGTGCCAACTCCTCTGGCAAAGTTTGGTACCATGAGCAATTTGGTAACTGAAAAAAAGAGTGTCGATGGTTTTTTCCGCTATTACTATGGCGAGTATAGCACAAAGAAGGAAGCGTTAACCGAACTGCAGACCAAGATTAAGAAACAATTCGCTGATGCATTTGTCACTACCCTTAAAAAGTAAAAAAGATGGGTAGCCTTCAAAGTTCAAATATTCGATTAAGGGCGCTTGAACCGGGCGACGTGGATTTGCTGTATAGCTGGGAGAACAATATGGAAATATGGAGTGTGAGCAATACCATTACACCATTTTCAAAATATATACTTAAAAAATACATCGATTCATCGCACTTGGATATATACGAAACCAAGCAACTACGTTTAATTATTGAAGCCAAGAACCAAAGTTCGCTGATGTTTCATCCGGTAGGAGCCATCGATCTGTTTGACTTCGACCCCTACCACTCACGAGCTGGCATTGGCATTCTTATTCACAATGCAGAGGAGCGAAATAAGGGATATGCCACTGAAGCGCTCAAGTTGCTTGTAAAATACTCCTTCGAAACGCTACACCTTCATCAGCTATTTTGCAACATTGCTTCAAGCAATCTTCCAAGCCTACAGATATTTCAACGCATGGGATTTAAAGTAATCGGCATTAAAGAGCAATGGTTGAAAACAGCCATCGGATGGGACGACGAGCTGATGTTGCAAATGATAACCCCCCTATCCACCCCCAATAAGAACTAGCATGCACAAAAAAGGCCTGCACCAAAAACGATGCAAGCCCCCACAGGTTAGGTTTAGATTAGGTGTGATGTTGAGATTGTTATAGTTCAAAAAAGTTTTCAGCAGGTATCTTTTCAACCGGATTTGACCCGGAATAGAAAAACTCGTTCGACCGTTTGCAGTAGCGGTAATCCTTCGCCCACTCATCCGAATGCTGGGCAATTTTATCAAGTGCATCAGCAATGTAATCAACCTCCCAATCGGTTGTAGTGGGGTGAATCGACCACCGAATCCAACCAGGTTTCTGGGATAAATCCCCGTGGTTTATCATTTCACTAATGCTGTGCGACTGCTCCTTGGAAACATGTAGGAGAAAGTGGCCGTAGGTGCCTGCGCAAACACAGCCACCACGCATTTGAATGCCAAAGCGGTCGCTGAGCAATTTCACCACCAAGTTGTAATGGAGGTTTTCCATATAAAATGAAACGGCACCAATTCTACATCTACAATCGGCGGCTAAGGTAATCACCCGAGGTATGGCATCTAAGCGACGGAAGGCATGTTCCACCAGCTCCTTCTCGCGTTCATGAATCTTTTCAACGCCCATCTCCTCCTTCAGCCTTATGGTCAAAGCCACCCGAATGGCCTGCAAAAATCCTGGTGTTCCGCCATCTTCACGGCGTTCAATATCGTCGATATACTTGTACTCCCCCCAAGGATTTGTCCAGTCCACAGTTCCACCGCCGGGCTGATCGGGCACCCTGTTTTTATAGAGAACAGAGTTAAACACCAGCACTCCGGAAGTTCCAGGGCCACCCAAAAATTTATGTGGAGAAAAGAATACTGCATCTAAACGCTCCTCCTCCTTAGCGGGGTGCATGTCCATTGCAACGTAGGGTGCAGAAGCAGCAAAGTCGACAAAGCAGTAGCCGCCTATCTCATGCATCACAGCCGCTAGCTGATGAAATGGAGTAAGAATTCCGGTTACGTTGCTGCCTGCGCTAAAGGAACCTATAATCAAAGGGCGATTTCGGTATGGGGCCACTGCCTCGCGAAGCTTATCGGCAGATACCAAAAGGTTCTCGTCAGGTTCCATAACCACCACGTCGGCATTAGTCTCGTACCATGAAGTCTGGTTAGAGTGATGCTCCATGTGGGTAACAAAAACCACCGGTTTATCATCGGGAGAGGCAAATTGAATTGCTCTGTTTCTAAGCCCAAGAATTCGTTGAAATTTGTTGACAACGGCGGTCATTCCAAAACCAGCCGTAATAATCACATCAGTTGGTCCAGCATTTACATGCCTCTTAATATCCTTAAGTGCAAAGTGATAAGCCTCGGTCATGAATCGACCTGTTTCGCTGCTTTCAGTATGGGTATTGGCAACCATGGGGCCAAACACCTCCAACATTTTTTCTTCAATGGGGCGGTAAAGCCTACCGCTTGCAATCCAGTCAGCATAAATCAACGGCATTGTCCCATAAGGAGACTGGTAGGTAGCATCAATGCCGACAATGTGCTTTCTATACTTTTCAAAATGATTCTGCAAGGACTCCATATAGCTATAAGAAACTGTTGAATTCACTTTAAAAACCGCTGCAAAGTAGTAAAATAATTAGTTGCTGCAATCGATTTAATATTGGCATTTATGTAAAAAGCTGCAGAACATATTTTATCCTAAATTGTGCAAACCTTTAGCAAACAATGTGCAATTAAAAGTTCCTACACGCCTGCAATCATTTCAAAAGATGGAAATGTATTGAGCATGCTAAACCGCTTCTCCCCCAGGAAGAGCTGCGCTGCATAATGGGTAAGGCCATTGGTGATTATCATGAAAGGGACTTGAAGTGTTAAATTATATCTCGCTGCTTGTGCAAAAACCTCGTTGGAGAGCTGTACCGACGATGCTTTGCACTCCACCAATAAAATAGGCTTTGCCGTTCGAGAAAACGCAAGTATATCGCAGCGCCGCACCAGCCCGTTTACCTTCAGCTGCTGCTCAACAGCAACCAACCCTTTTGGGAAACCAAGCTGCGTAACCATAAATGACAAGAAGTTTTGGCGAACCCACTCCTCGGGCGTTAAGGTCACAAACTTATTTCGAAAGGGGTCAAAAACCTCCTTCCCCACAAGGGTTTCACGAATAGAAAGATTACATTCCGGTAAATTGAGCTGCATTTAGATAGGGTTGGCTACCTCAAAGAAAATAAAAACACCCCACAAAAAAAATTATTTCTAGTATTGTCACTTCAACGAGGTGTGCTAATTTAGGCAGTCTAGAGATGAAGTAATAGAGTGATGTAATCTTTCTTTCCAATTTTCGAATAAGTTTCACAAACACTCAAACGTGAGCAGCTTATGAAAATGAGAGTAACTAAACCCTCTGCAGCGCAAGTTTCCAAAGCAAGCAGCTGGGGAATATGGACAAAGGAGATATCTGTTTTTCCTTGGGATTACGAAGAAAAGGAGACTTGCTATATCCTCGAAGGCAGCGCTGAGGTGACCGACTCGCAAGGGAACAAGGTGACTTTTGGCCCGGGCGACTGGGTGGAGTTTGAGCAGGGGCTGACCTGTATCTGGAAAATCACAAAGCCCATCAAGAAACACTACACCTTTGGCTAGTTAACCTCTTTTCACATTCGAGCGACAGTGAACTGCGGCAAAAAACTTACCTTTGTATAATTTCACAAAAAAAGGAAGAGATGAAAACAAAAGAGGAAATAGTCGAAAACTGGCTACCCAGATATACCGGTTTAGCTCTCAATGAGTTTGGCTCACACATTGTGCTCACAAACTTCAGCCACTATCTCAACCTTTTTTGTGAGTGGAACAATACTGAAGTCAAGGATCCCACGGCGAACATGCCGGCAGCAACGGCTGGAAAAATCACTATGATCAACTTTGGTATGGGCAGCCCAAACGCTGCAACAATAGTTGATTTGCTCAGCGCCATCCATCCCGAAGCGCTCCTTTTCCTTGGTAAATGCGGTGGTTTGAAGAGAAAGAACAGCCTTGGCGACCTCATTCTTCCAATTGCTGCCATTAGAAGCGATGGCACATCTAGCGACTATCTACCACCTGAAATTCCAGCACTACCCGCATTTAATATGCAGCGAGCCCTATCGTCGGCCATCCGTAATAATGGCCGAGACTACTGGACTGGAACCGTTTACACCACCAACCGTCGGGTTTGGGAATTTGATATGCGATTCAGGAACTACCTTACTAAAACGAGGGCAATGGCCATCGACATGGAAACGGCGACCATATTTGTGGTAGGCTTTGCAAACGAGATTCCTTGCGGTGCTCTTCTGCTTGTAACCGACCAGCCCATGATATCGGAGGGTGTTAAAACGTCGGAAAGCGACAGGATGGTTACCGACCAATACGTAAACGACCACCTA
>DATKTT010000062.1:0-4010 GCA_035530955.1 Williamwhitmania sp.
GACTGAGCTTGGGCAAACGAAACCACAAGCATCAGCAGGACAAGAAGAGCTGATAATCGTTTCATAGATTAAGTTTTAGGTTTATAATAAGGCAATTTTTAACAGCACCAATTTAGCAAAATGAGAACACAGTAACAATTATTTGTTAATTTTTTTTAGCTGAAGCAATGTTTTCGCAGCATTATCAAATTATTACCTGAGCGTATAAGTGCCTAAACGCGTTTTTCATGCAATTGAATATCAGTTATTTAAATTACTATTTTTTTGTTCACAATATCCAAGATTATGGATTCTAAGGCCTGCGATTTTTCCAAAATAATTTGACCATCGGCAAGCACTTTTGCCACAAATTCCTTGTCATTAAGGCTTACGGAGTTGATTTTAACATTCAAAAAAGCACCATAAACGCCAGATCGGGCAGCAATTGCTCCAACGCCAGCATCGGTAACAGAGTTTGGATTGCCAAATTCGGCCATTGCCTTCATCACTTCCATTGATCCATAGCAAAGCTGCATTACCTTGAATGGCACCTCAATAGCGTAGCGAGTTGCGTTTTGAATAGCTTGCTTACGAGTAAGCTTTTCCTCCTCCGTTTTCTTGGGTAAGGATAGTGCATCCATAATACGGTTAAAGGCAACGGTATCCTCATCTACTAGGCTAAGCAGCTGATCCATATAGTATTTCCCTTTATCGGCCCAGTCGGAAAATTCTTCCCACCGCTCATCCCAACCCGCCTTATGTGAGGAGAGGTTGGCCACCATTGTTCCCAAAGCAGCACCCATTGCCCCCATGTAGGCGGCTATGGAGCCCCCGCCAGGTGCTGGTGACTCCGAGGCAGTTTCGTTGGCAAAGGCAACAAGATCCATGTCAACCAACTTCTTTTTGGAACCCTCTATTATAAGGTACTCTATCACCTTCTTTTTCGAATCAAAGGGATAAAGCTCGTCCAACCCCATGGATTTAATAGCAATCTTAATAATCTCCTCATCGGAAATCCCAGTGGAGCGATGCTGCTTCTTTAGAAAATATTTTCCGGCATCCACGAGGGCACTCAACGGCACTACGCCAACTATTTCGGTTCCGGTAACCCTGATACCACGGTCGGCGGCTTTGCGGGAGACCTCCTCAAAGGCCAAGTGCAAAGGAGTTGTGGCGATATTGGTAATGTTCATGGAAACCTGAGCAATTCCGTATTCGTCAATAAACCAGCCAATGGCCTTTGTTCCTGCCAAAGTGCCGGGAATCCAAACCTCCTGTCCTTGGTCGTTAAGCTTAATTTTACCGGTAAAAGGATTCCCCTCTCTAACAGGTCGACCCTTTTCCCTAACATCAAAAGCAATGGCGTTGGCACGTCTAGTGGAGGTGGTATTGAGATTGAAGTTAACGGCAATGAGGAAGTTACGCGCTCCAACTGCAATGGCGCCCGTTTTAGCAACAAATTTAGATGGGCCAAAATCGGGTGTCCACTCAGGCTTTGCTAACTTCTCGGCCAATCCCTCATACTCCCCTGAGCGGCAGTAGGCTAAGTTCTTTCGTTTCTCCATAAAGGCTGCATTCTCGTAGCAATACACCGGAAACTGAAGCTCTTCCCCGATACGCTTGGCTAACTTGTGCGCATACTCCACTGTTTCGGCCATAGTTATGTTAGCTACGGGCACTAAAGGACATACATCCGTGGCACCAAACCGAGGGTGAGCTCCCTTATGCTTGGCCATGTCGATGAGTTCAGCTGCTTTTTTTACGGCCCGAAATGCAGCCTCAACAACCTCATCGGGTGTACCAACAAAGGTTACGACTGTTCGGTTAGTGGCCTGCCCAGGGTCAACATCAATGAGCTTAACGCCATCAACAGCCTCAATTTCATTGGTAATTTGCTTAATAATGCTCATATCACGCCCCTCCGAAAAGTTAGGAACGCATTCAATCAACTTCCTTTCCATGTAGGTTTATTGTTATTGGTTTGCAAAAACTTTTTTCAAAATGTCCGTCACTCTGGCGGCTGGATCTTTTCGAATTGATTGCTCTTCCTTGGCAATGAGTTTGAATAGCCCATCTATTGCCCTTTCCGTAATATACTCCTCCAAGTTAGGATTAACACGCTCGTTTCCAGAAAGGAAGGTTGTTTTATTGTATGCCGAAACAAGTGGACTCCAATACTTCGTCACCTCTACCTTATTAATAGACTGCGCAACAATTGGCTTGAACTTCAGCTTCAGTTGGTCGTAAGTTTTATCGCGCAGATAGGATGTTGCTGCGTTATCGCCCCCCTTTAGAATACCAAGGGCATCCTGTATAGTCATGTTTTGTATGGCCTGAATAAATATAGGAGCAGCACTCTTAGCCGCCTCCTCAGCAGCCCTGTTGAGCGAAAGCACAAAGTCATTCACCTGCTTGGTCATTCCAATTTTCTCCAAAGTATTTTTCACCTTAATGGCATCCTCCGGAAATGGAATAAACAGCTGCGGGTTCTTATAAAAACCATCAACCCTTGAGGCTATGTCGGACGAATGCTCGGCTCCAACTCGCAGTGCATCCTTCAACCCTTGGATGATTTCGTCATTGGTTAGCGCAGCAGGCTTACTTGTGACGTTAGGCAATTGTGATAAAGGCAGCTGACTCAACTCAGCACATCCAGCCAGTGAAATGGCAATCAGAATTCCAACTATTCTTTTCATAAGGTGTAGGTTTTACTGTTTTTCTATCTGTTTTCCCCGAAGGAAAACCTTATCCACAAGCCTTGAAGTGTAGGCGTATGGCAAGAATTCTAACGTAGGAATAGGCTTAGTGATAAAAAAATTGGCAATTTTCCCTCGTGCAATACTTCCCACAACATCGCTAAGGTCCATAGCGTATGCTGAGTTGAGCGTAGTTGCATTTACAACCTCCTCGGGAGTCATTCGCATTTTGATGCAGCCAAGCGACATCACAAACTTCATATCTCCAGATGGTGATGATCCCGGATTATAATCGGTGGCCAAGGCAACTGGCAAGCCAGCGTCAATCATTTTACGGGCAGACGGATATTTCATACCCAAGAAGAAGGCAGCACCGGGAAGCAATGTCGGCATGGTTTCCGAGCCAAGCAGGGCGGCAATCTCCTTATCACCAGTAAACTCAAGGTGATCGACTGAGAGGGCTCCATACTTTACACCAGCCTGAATACCACCAGAATTGGCGAGCTCGTTGGCGTGAATTTTCCCTCGAAGTCCATGCTTCATAGCAGCCATTAAAATGCGTTCTGTTTCTTCAACGGTAAAAAAGCCTTTATCACAGAACACGTCCACAAAGTCGGCCAACTCTTCAGATGCAATAAGAGGTAGCATCTCATTGATAATAAGATCGACATATTCTGTTTGTCGTCCTTTATACTCCGCCGGCACTGCATGCGCACCAAGGAAAGTGGATTTTACCAATATTGGCGAAGTCTCTCTGATTCGCTGGATAACCCTCAACATTTTAACCTCGTCCTCTACCGAAAGACCATAGCCACTCTTTATCTCCACCGCACCTGTGCCCAAGCTTATAATTTCATTAATGCGCTCCATGGCGTCCATGTAAAGCTCCTCCTCTCCAGTATTGTGCAACAGAACTGCTGAATTCAGAATGCCCCCTCCCCGCTTAGCAATCTCCTCGTAGGATAGTCCACGTATTTTATCAACATACTCGATCTCGCGGCTTCCTGCATACACCAGGTGCGTATGAGAATCACAAAAGGAAGGCAGCACTAACCTGCCCGTAGCGTCGATACCCTTTTCAATTTGCAAACCTTCGCTCCTTAACTTATCCAGCTTGGCCATTGGCCCAAAGTCCTCAATATGCTCACCATTGAGTAGCAAAAAGGCATTATCGATGGATGGCAGAATAGCCATGTCCTTTCCGGCAACAAGCATACGAGGCTGCTCCTCAACTTGCACCAATTTCTTAATGTTAAAAATCAACAACCTCATAACATTACGTATTTCTTATTGGTGACGAAAATAGCTAATTCATCGTTATCAATTGATGCTATA
>DATKTT010000063.1:0-3383 GCA_035530955.1 Williamwhitmania sp.
CTCTCCTGCAACGCATTTACTGAGCCATTGGAGGCTGCGGTTGTTGAGGTTGACCAGAGTACGCTGTTTGTTATTCCAATCCGAGTTTCTTTCCCTTCCATCAATGGCAAATGCCCAAAAATTGGGTTTGATGAATACTCCGCGTATAGCGATATGCTTAGCCCAACAACCAAAAGGAACAGCATTGCTGTGAATATTGTCCAACCCTGGCGGATAGAGCCAACCATTTTGCCGTAGGTGAAGGTTAACGAGGCGGGGATAAGCAAGATTGCCAGCATTTCGAGGAAGTTGCTGAATGGTGTTGGGTTTTCGAATGGGTGCGCACTGTTGGCATTGAAAAAACCGCCACCGTTGGTACCCAGCTGCTTAATGGCAATTTGCGAAGCGGCTGGTCCCATCGGGATCACCTGCTGTCCGCCTTGCAATGTTTGAACCGTTTCGTAAGATTTGAAATTTTGCACCACTCCTTGTCCTACCAATACTATAGAAAGCAGTATTGAAAAGGGTAGGAGCACATATAGCGTGGAGCGCGTGAGGTCCACCCAAAAATTACCCAAGTTCTCGGTAGTTTTTCGAGATAACCCTCTGATGAGTGCCAGCAATACTGCTATTCCCGTTGCGGCACTTACAAAATTCTGCACCGTAAGCCCTACCATTTGTACAAAATAGCTTAGCGTGGTTTCCCCAGCATAGCCTTGCCAGTTTGTATTGGTCATAAAGCTAACCGCCGTATTAAAGGCCGAGTGCCATAATACGTTTGAGAGATTAGCCGGATTTAAGGGTAGGTAGGCTTGAAATAGCTGCAGAAGAAAAACAAATATAAATCCTATCAAGTTAAAGAGTAGCAGCGCAAAGGTGTATGACTTCCAGCTTGTTTCCTCATGCGGGTTAATTCCAGCTAGCTTGTAGGTTATCCTTTCGAGCCAGCCAAATATAGGTAGCATGAAATGTTTATTGCCTGAAAAAACATTGCTCATGTAGTTGCCCAGAATTGGTGCCAAACCAATAAGCGCCAAGAAAAACAAAGCCACCTGAATAATATCATGATTGGTCATAGTTAAAATTTTTCAGGTTTAATAAGGGAGTATACCAGGTAGGCAAGAATAAACACCGATACTATTCCACCAACAATATAGCCTGTGGAATTAGCTGTGTTTGAATTTGCTAAAAGGATAATTGCATTCATGCTAGCTATTTTTTGATCGATACAAAATTATGGTTGAACCTATAAGGATTCTACAAAATAGATAGCCAAGGGTATAAGGATTTTATAAAGAGGAGGGTGGTTCAATGCTCTGAGGGAACTTTTGGGGCATGGGCTTTCTGCAACCCGCATATTTGATTCGCTGTCGATACGTTGACTTTTATGAGTTGTGGAATACCGAATCGAGGATCATGAGTTTTTCGTGAGCTAATCCTGGAGGTATTGCATTTTTATAGCGCCATGCCAGTGTAAAAAACGTTCGACCCCGGATGGGGTCGAAGGGGTGGGTTTCAGATGCTTACTTGTTTTGTCTTGAACTAACAGCCATTCAATGGAGTAGTTTCAGCAGCTAAGAGAGCATACCGTTACTATCCTTGATTTCGTCTTTAATTACATTGTTCTAATTTCTCTGCCTATGCAAGCTTCCCCTTTACCCAGCTGTCGTGCTGCTGTGCCCAATACTCCGAAAAGGTTCCAAGCCGTGCTGCGTTTCTTGGATGGCAAAGTGGAATTACGGAATAGGGTTTGTCATTTATATTGATTTTATGCGGTACGCCATATTTCACCTTCGTGTTTATAAGTTGCGAAAGGCTTGTAAAGCTCCTGTCGTAATGGTTTATAAACCATCGAATGGGAATGTCGCCCAAAAGAATAATGGTTTTAGCCCCCGATGCTTCCAGCTCACTGGCTATCTCCTTGCAGCGGATATCGGCATTGTTTTTAATCTCATTTTCGTTGAATACGGGAACAGTGGCAGGAGCGAGGTTATACTTTTCAATAATCTCCTCGGTGTAGTGCTTCTTCAAGACGTAGCTTTGACTTGGGTTTACGCGCGATTCTGGCAATAAATCACAAAGCCATGCTTGGTCACGGCTTACTCCAAGTGGATTGAGGAATAGCTTGTCAAGGGCAACGCTAGAGGGGCCATTCAACGAGTTGTTTGTTGGTATTTCGAGCCTCCCAAGCTCTGCTGGAATTTTTATGGACGAAATAATTTGTTCGGCGTCGTCACCTTTCCAAAAAATGTAAGGTTCGCTAGCCACAGCCATGGCTTTTACCTTTTCTATGTTGTCGGCACCAATCCATCGTGCATGAACTGCGCTGGCATAAACCCCAAGAACAAAAACTTCTTTGTTGGGTGCGGTGTCCGTCTGCTGTACTCTAGTCAACTTTTCGCCGAAGGGGAAGTAGTAGTCTGCCATTATCTTGTTTTTTGTTAAATTTCTTGCTCTGTTGCTCATAAAATGTGCATTTAAAGGTAGCTAAAGCCTGTTGTTATCCAAAAAAAACAACTATTAGCGATTGCAAAAACTGTGAGTCGGCATTTTGCCACCGTTTCCATTCGTCAAAAAAATATCCAACAGGCAGCTGCTCAATGTGGTGTATCGAGTTGCCGTAATGCCCATGTTTTTTACTGTTTTGGGAATTGGAGGCTGCTTTTGGCAAGGCATGTTCTTTGCACTCTCGTGCAATTTCCGCCAACATGGATGTTGTAATTGCTATCTCATACAAAAGTGGTTGTGTCAACAATCAAAATCGTTACATTTGAATTAAGTAACGTTTAGTAGTCAGTATGAAAAGCATTCTTCGATTTATTGGTATAGCAGTTTTTGGTTTCAGCATAGGCACAACTAATCTTGCTGCCCAAACACTTAGCGGTTTGGTTTTAGATGAACATGGCGATCCGGCCATTGGTGCCTCCGTTTACCTCGATGGAACCTCCATTGGCTGCAGTGCCGATGTCAAAGGACGATACTCTCTAACGGTTAAGGAGCCAGTAAATACAAATCTGGTGGTGAGCATGGTTGGCTACCAAACGGCAGTATTGGCGAACCCTTTTCAGCATCCCGTTCAGAAAATAGTGCTGCAGCCCACTACTGTAGAAATTAAGGCAGTAGTAGTTACCGGCGATGGATTCAGCCGAAAGCAAAAGCTTAGGATATTTCGCCGCCAGCTGCTGGGGAATACCCAAGCTGGGAGGCGTTGCCGTATTTTAAATGAGGAGGTAGTTACCTTTAGCTATAGCAAGAGCGATAAGATGCTTGAGGCCATGGCGAGCAAACCCCTCGTAATTTTTAATCCATACCTCGGATATAAAGTTACTTTTGACATGGTTGAATTCCAAGTAAAATTTAGCGATAATACGCTGTTGAATAATAGCATGAGTGGTTCATATTTT
>DATKTT010000064.1:0-5756 GCA_035530955.1 Williamwhitmania sp.
TTCGATATTTATTGAAGAAGGGAGAAACATGGCTGCATCGCCTCCATGAACAAGAATATCGCGAACAATGGTTGAATTAATAGGGGTAAACTCAGGGGAGGTAAGCAGAAATACCGATTCCATATCCTTATCCATCATTCGATTCACTTGAGCAATGGCGCGCTCAAACTCAAAATCGGCAGCAGTTCTTAGTCCGCGGATAATAAAATGAGTGTGAATGCTCCTGCAAAAATCAACCGTAAGTCCCTGGTAACTATCCACCGATACTCGGTTATTCCCTTCGAACACCTTGTTAATCATCCGAATGCGTGCCTCAAGAGGAAAAAGGCTGCGCTTGGTTGAGTTATAGCCAATGGCAATAATAATGTGGTCGAAAAGGTCGAGACCGCGCAGCACTATGGACTCGTGGCCAATGGTAAAAGGATCGAACGAACCGGGAAATACTGCAACTGACTTCGGCATAATCAAAGTTATTGTAACGCCGAAAGATAATAATTTTAATAGCGCAGAAGAATCAATAATTCAACAAATGGTATCGGTCAAAATAAAAAGCCACCACATTTTTGTGGCGGCTAATATCACTCTGTTAATATGGATTTTAAAACTTATAAGCCAAACTAATCATAAAGTTGCTTTCGGTAATTGAACCACCTAAACCAATATCATTTATATCCGACAACCCAATGCAGTAACGAATTCCTGCCGAAATATTATCGTTGATTGCGTAGCCGGCACCAAGATCAAGTGAGAAATTGGTTCCCTTAAAACTATCCTTAACATCATTCCCATCATATTTTGCTCCGAGCAGAAAACCCAGCTGAGGACCAGCTTCAACGCTCAACCCTTGAACAGCCCCAATCTTGTAAACGACCATGATTGGAATATTCAGATATGTCATGTTAATACTCTTGTCGTCGCTCTTGCTTTTTGCTCCTTCAAAGGAAAAGAGCAACTCTGGCTGAATCAGCATATTCTCGTTAATGCCATACTGGGCAAATCCACCAAAATGAAATCCAATCTTCGACTTTGCATCTGCATCGCCTCCCATATTCGAAATACCCAAGCCGGCCTTGGCTCCAAACTTAAGGTCCTGACCCTTTACATTCATTGCAACAAATGCAAAGACAGCCAATAATAGTAATTTTACTTTCATGGTAAAGAAATTAGGTTAGTTGTGCCTACTCTGTAATGCTTTTCGGCTTCCGCATAACTCATTTAACTTAATCATAATCAATCAATACAATATTATGAATTAAGGCATTACCGCAATGAAGATTCTTTTAAGTGGCATTGCACGGTAAGAGAGCGTATGCCAAAATCGTTTTTCCGTAGAATAACACACGACAAATGATATTGCTGGAAATAAATGGCAGTAGGCTGCAGGATAGCTCTACTTCGAACTCAGGCATTACGGCTATTGACTCTACACTATTCACAAAATACGCTGCAGTACCTTTAGCAATTGAGCCGTTTTAGCAACTAACCAGCTACCATACTGCCGTCCATTGCGGGCCTGGGATTCGTTTGCAATTAGTAGACTAGAAAGTTCGTGGATTAGACTTTATGTGGCAGATACCCAACGTGGTTTTTCTGGCTGTTTCAACCTTTCTATAATTCGCGATGAATTACAGTTTCATTGTATTTTACGTGAGGGGGCACCTCTCGCTCGTGAGAAAAATAACTAACCCCGCCATAACTGACGGGGTAGTACTATCCTTCCTAATCCAGACTTATGACTTTTTTATCAGTAACTCGTCACTTTGTAACCTGTCACTCATAGTCACTGGTCACCGTAAAGGTTGACGGATAAAAGGCTATGGGATTGGGTTCAGCATCGATCCACTGGATTTCCGTTCTAGATTATCACCTGTGGCTTGTCAATCAGTTCCTCTAAAAGTGCATAGCCAATCACCTCCGAAATGGTTTTAACGTAGTGGAACGACACTCCTTCTAGGTAAATCTCCTTTATGTCCTCAATATTTTTTCGATTTTCAGTCGAAAGAATGATTTCGCTGATACCTGCTCTTTTGGCAGCCAGTATCTTCTCCTTTATGCCACCCACCGGAAGCACCTTACCACGAAGCGTAATTTCACCTGTCATGGCCAAATTATTCCTCACCTTTCGCTGGGTAAATGCCGAGGCAATTGATGTTGCCATGGTTACTCCTGCCGAAGGTCCATCTTTTGGAATGGCTCCCTCGGGAACGTGAATATGCACATTCCACCGCTCAAAGACTTCCGGATCGATGCCAAAACTCTCAGCGTGTGACTTAATATACTCGAGGGCAATCACGGCCGATTCCTTCATCACATCACCGAGATTACCGGTTAAAGTTAAGCCTCCCTTACCTTTGCTGAGGCTCGTCTCAACGTAGAGAATTTCGCCGCCAGTTTCAGTCCAAGCAAGTCCTGTTACAACGCCAGCAAATTCATTACCCTGGTAGCTGTCTTTCTCAAAATCGGGAATGCCCATAATTTGTTGAACATCTTCCTTGGTGAGACGCTTATTGTATTTCTCCTCAAAGGCAATTTTGCGGGCGATGTGTCTAACAATTTTAGCAATCCTCTTATCCATGGCCCTAACGCCGGACTCCCTTGTATAGCTGTCGACTACAAACTCAAGCACTTGGTCGTCCAACATGAGCTGATTTTTCTTCACCCCATGATTTTCGAGCTGCTTAGGTAGCAAGTGTCGCTTTGCAATTTCAATTTTCTCCTGCACAATGTAGCCGCTCACCTCAATCATCTCCATTCTATCGCGCAATGCAGGACTAATGGTTGCCGGATTGTTGGCCGTGGTAATAAAAAGAACCTTCGAGAGATCGTAATCAACTTCGAGGTAGTTATCGTGGAATGCGTTATTCTGCTCAGGGTCGAGAACTTCAAGCAAGGCTGATGCCGGATCGCCATGAAAATCTGTTCCCACCTTGTCAATCTCGTCGAGAATAATAACCGGGTTGGAGGTCTGTACCTTCTTTATGGTTTGAATAATACGGCCGGGCATGGCGCCAATGTACGTCTTGCGGTGCCCTCTAACTTCGGCCTCATCGTGCAACCCACCCAACGAAATACGACCATACTTGCGGCCTATAGCTCTAGCAACTGACTTTCCTAGGGAGGTTTTACCCACACCGGGAGGGCCATACAGGCAGAGAATGGGTGACTTCAGGTCGCCCTTCAGCTTTAGCACAGCCAAATGCTCCAATATTCTCTCCTTCACCTTTTCGAGCCCAAAGTGATCCTCTTCAAGAACCTTTTCGGCATGCTTCAAATCGAAGTTATCCTTGCTAACCTTATCCCAGGGCAAATCGAGCAGCAGCTCGATGTAGGTGAGCTGTACAGAATATTCGCCGGCGGCGGGATTCATTCGTTCCAGCTTGGCCACCTCCTTCTCAAAAACCTTGGCAACCTCTTTTCCCCACTTTTTCTTCTTTGCCCTCAACTTTAGGTCGATAATCTCCTGCTCAATGGGGTTACCACCCAACTCGTCCTGAATTGTTTTTATTTGCTGCTGTAGAAAGTACTCTCTCTGCTGCTGATCAAGGTCGAGCTTTACCTTGGTTTGAATGTCGTTCTTAAGTTCCAACAGCTGCACCTCACGAGTAAGATGCTGAAGCAGCACATATCCCCTCTCCTTCAGTTCATTAATCTCCAGCAACTTTTGCTTCTCCACGTGGGTTAGATCGGTGTTGGAGCTAATGTAGTTGATTAGGAAGCGAGGTCCCTCAATATTTTTAACAGCAAAGGCCGTTTCGGGAGGAATGCTTGGCGATAGCTTAATGATGCGAAACGCCAAATCCTTGATGGAGCCAACAATGGCGTCAAACTCCGAAGACGGTAAAAATGGCAGGTCATCGTTTAGCAAGGCAACTTCTGCCATGAAGTATGGATTTTCGGCCACCATCTTCTTTACCTCAAACCGCCTATTTCCCTGTATTATCACCGAGTGTGACCCATCTGGCAACTCAAGCACCTTAAGAATGGTTCCCACGGTTCCTATCTGATATAGATCCTTTCCGTGAGGATCTTCCACCTGAGGATTGATCTGTGAAACTGCCCCCAATAGCCTGTTTCCTGCATAAGCCTCCTTCACAAGCCGAAGCGATTTATCGCGCCCAACCGTAATGGGGATAACCACGCCAGGGAACAAAACGGTATTCCGAAGCGCAAGAATTGGTAGCACCTCTGGAACTGAAAGCTTATTTAGTGAATCCTCATCCTCTTCAGCGAGAATCGGGATAAACTCTGAATCGTTGTCTAATGAATTTGAAAACAAAATATTTTCGATTTTAATGTTATACATACCTATCAACCAAGACAATTTGTCACCCTTGCGGATTTAAATAAATGGAATCTGATTAAGGCAACCATCGTGCCAAAGAGGAAAGGCACTATCACCTTGACGTAAAAAGCATCATTGCGGCACTCCCAAAAATGCTATCGATAACGTGGTGTGCTATCGTATATGTGCTGTAGAATTTTTTTGTCAGCTTCTGAAAGATCAATACCGCGCCTTGCCACTACTCTCTCAGCAGTTTGAAGCGCTTTTTCTAATAGATAATCAACCATACCCGCTGCCCCACCCCACGAAAAGGAAGGGATGTAGTTGCGTGGAAAACCATCACCAAAAATATTGGCGCTAACCCCCACAACGGTTCCTGTGTTGAACATGGTGTTGATTCCGCACTTTGAATGGTCGCCCATGATGAGCCCGCAGAACTGAAGACCAGTTTTAACAAACCTTTCTTCGCTATAACTCCAGAGCTTCACCTCTTCGTAGTTGTTTTTTAAGTTTGAGTTGTTGGTATCGGCACCCAAATTGCACCACTCACCAATTACCGAATTGCCCAAAAAGCCATCGTGTGCTTTGTTGCTGTATCCAAAAACTACGCTGTTATTTATTTCGCCACCCACCTTGGAGTAGGGACCAATGGTGGTTGGACCATAAATCTTGGCTCCCATTTTAAGGGAAGAGTGCTCGCAGAGGGCAAATGGACCGCGAACAATCGATCCTTCCATAATTTCGGCGTGTTCACCAATATAGATAGGACCCGTAGAGGCATTTAATATGGCGAACTCCACGTAGGCTCCTTCCTCCACAAACACATTTTCGGGCGCAATCACCCGGTTGGTAGAACTGAGGGATGCCGATTTTCTTCCACGGGTAATCTCATCAAAATCGAGCTGAATGGCATGACCGTTTAACCTAAAAATATCGTAGGGCCGAGCTACTCTTACTGGTTCGGCATCGAGATTGTGAACACGAATACCAGTTAGATCACCCGAGAGTATTTTACTGGCCTCCGAAGAGCTGGCTCTAGCAGCAATAAGCTCACCTTTCCAAGTGAGCGCCTCCCCAAAGCTAAGCGTGCTGACTCTATTGGCAAGTTCTCTTTCGGGAATAACACCACCGTTTACCAGTAGGTTATCGTCGGTAAGAACCATCGGATACTTCTCCTGCAGGTAATCTTCAGTATAAAATGAAGCCTTTAACCCCAAAAACATCTCCCACTTCCGGGTGATGGTAAGAATGCCAACGCGTATTTCAGCCACCGGACGAGTAAAGGTCAACGGAAGTAAATCGCGGTGATTGCTATCGAAAAGGACAAGGCTTGCCATTGTATTACGAATAATGGTTGAAGAGGTAAAGATATAAAAAAAGCCCCGAGACCGGAGCTTCAATTCTATGTCTAAGGTGCTTATTTGCCCTGCTTGTCGAGGTGAGCCTTGTAGCGATTTTTGAACTTATCGATACG
>DATKTT010000065.1:0-5157 GCA_035530955.1 Williamwhitmania sp.
AAACATCCTGAGGAGTTTAAACCATTAACGGAATTATCAAAAGATAGATTAAATGAATTAAAGAAAGGCACTCAAAATGAAAACCAAAACAATGCGACAAGTCCGCTTTCTAATGAGCAAGGGAAGTCCGCTCAAACCGGACCAGAAGGACAAACTAAAGTCGGAACTCCACTCGGGCAAAGTGAAAATATCCTACCGGAACAAGCTCCACAAAATGCTGAAGGGATAAATAATAAGGTATCTCAAGTCGGTAGTGAAGGTACGGGAGTTGAGAAATTAACTGATTTACCTCAAGAACAACCGGTCAAAGAGAAAGCGATTACCCCCGAAAGGGAGAATCCAGCATCAGATAAAAGTCCCGAAGTGAATAAGATCAGACTTGATAAAACTAAAGATACTAAATCTTATGCAGACATAAAGGGAATTGACCCGAATAAAGAGATTACTATCTATCGAGCCATCCCTAAAGGTAAAGGCGACATTACGCCAGGTGATTTTGTCTCTCAGGATAAAGAAGTTGCGAAAATTTATGCGAAGCAACAACTTTCGAGAGATAGTGAAGTAGATATTAAAAGCAAAAAAGTAAAAGCCGGCGAATTGAAACTTCATCCTGATCATCAGGCTATTGGTGTTGACAATGAATTTATTTATAATCCTAAAGGTGAGTTATCCGGTAAACCCGGAGAAGTGAATCAAACGAAAAATTCAGAGAGAGCAAGTTCAGAGACTACTTCTAAGGCAGAAGGTAAGCCGGAACAAGCTCCACAAAATGCTGAAGGGATAAATTCTAATGTCGCTCAAGTCGGTAGTGAAGGTACGGGAGTAGAGAAACTAAAGCCTGAAATTACCGATATTGACTTGATAAGAGAATTAGATAAGGCACAAAATCAAGTTAATGCAGAAGTCAAGAAACATGGTTTTGGTGGTATATCAAAATCAGATCAACACCCCGACTTAGTTTCGGCACAAGAAAATAAACAAAAAATATTTAATGATGTCTATAATACCAAAAATCCCGATAGACCAATCGGTTCAAAGGTTATTTATAATGGCAAACCGGCAACGATAGAATCGGCACATTTTGATATAAGTCAATCCTTAGATGCTTTAGTAAACAAGAAATCAAATACTGGAAGACTATATACTCCTTCAGTTAAATTAGTTGATGAAGAAGGAAACAAAAGCACTATCTCGGTAAAAGACTTAAATGAGATGCAGAAAGTAGGAGTAGAGAAACTTACTGATACAAATAAAGATATACAAGAGAACAATCAAGAAGAAATATTCAAGCCCGAATCTAAAAGATTCATCAGCGACGAAACATTCAAATCCGATAAAGAGTACATTAAGAACCGCATTGATCAAATGAAGAACCAGAGGGGAAGCGGACTAAACCTTACCCCTGAAGATATCGGCAAATTAGCACGCATTGGAGTTTACCACATTGAAAGAGGAATAAGCACTTTCGCAGACTTCTCTAAAAAGATGATTGAGGGAATCCCAGGCTTAACCAAAGAAAACTTGCGGGATATTTGGGATCACATTAAAGAAAACTACAAAGGCTTAATTCCAGAGGAAAAGAGTAAAACAGAAGATAAAAATCAACAGGAAATATTCTCTGATAAACCAATAGAAAAAGCAATGGGAGCTGCTGCGGTTAGGGAGTTTGGAAACACTACAACTCTCGATGATTTGACTGGTGAGATTCCAAAGGTTGAGAATACAAGTGGAGGCAGTCCTTCGTTTAATGAACGATTGGCTCAAAACAATAAAAAGTTTACGGTTGATAAATTTAAGACTAGTATTGCAAATAATTATGCTCATGTAAAAGCAGGTGCGAAAACTGTTTGGGATGTTTTAAGCAAACCTCCTAAATTTGATAAATATTCTAAAATGTATGGCGAAATGGATGCTTCATTGCAGGAGGTTGCTTCTCAATCAAGAAATTTTGCAAAGGAAATATCTAAAAAATTTCCTGCATTGACACGGGAGGCTATGGTAAATTACATTCAGTCCGGTGGTGATGAAGGATTATTAAAAGAATGGTCTAAGAACTCTTTTGGAAAAACTGAAAAATATAAAGCTGGTTATGATGCTGCATTAAAATTGACAGATGACGAAAAAGTTTTTGCACAAAATATTTCAAGTTTTTTAGAGGCAAGATTAAAGCAAGGTCAAGATGCCGGTATTCTCAAAGAGGGAATTGAAAATTACTTAACTGGAATTTGGGACAAGGGAAGTGAACCTGGGAATAAATTATTAGCTGATATTGATGCAGGTAAACTACCTCAAAATTTTAAGTTTGCTTTGAAAAAAATATTTCAAAATTATTATGAGGGCGAGCAAGCTGGCTTTACTCCAAAAGTAAAGGATATCAGAGCTTTAATATCAATTTACGATCAATCTTTCAATAAGACATTATTATCAAGAGCTTTCGTAAAGTCTTTACATGATGGTTTGGCATCAGACGGCAGACCATTTATTGAATTAACAGGCGCAAGACAGGAACTTCCAAGTGGCGAAGTCCCCAAAGAAGCCACATTGATTAAAACAAATTTCAAGCCAAAAGAGATATTCCGAAAAGAAAATCAAAGCGGGAAAGAATTTGAACTTACTGGTGAAGAATCCAAAAAGGTTCCAGTTGATATTTCTGATTATAAAGTAATAGATCACCCATCATTAAGAAAATGGAAATGGGCTGCAATTGATAAAGACGGCAAGCCCGTTTATTATCAAGGCGATGCTTTGGTACACCCTGAAATTTATGATAAGTTAAACAACCAATTAAAAAGCTCATCCTTTCAGCATTTTCCATTTTTAGAGAAGATATTGAAGGGGCAAGCTTTGCTTAAAGCAACAAAGTTATCAATATCAGCTTTCCATCAAGTTCAAGAAGGTGTTCATGCAATATTTCATAGGGTAAATCCATTTAAGACTTACGATATTAACTTCAAAGATCCAAAGATTTATAACTTAGCTGTACATGGCGCAAAATTTACTGATTTTAATGCAATGCAACAATGGACTGAGGGGCTTTCCGGAGGTGGTGTTTTAACTTATGTCCCTAAGTTTGGTGATGTATTGCAGAAGTATAACGATTACCTTTTTAAGGATTATATACCTGGACTTAAATCTAAAATGATGTTAGAGGCATTAGATAGAAATATGAAAAGATATGGAGGTAAATTAAGTGAAGATGAAATTTACAAGTTAACAGCGAACCAAGGACAGGCTGCTTTTGGAGAATTAAATTATAAGGCTATGGGAAGAAATCCTACCGTTACCGATATGTTAAGATTCGTTACTTTAGCGCCTGATTTTCTTGAAGCAAGATTAAAGTTTGTTGGGCAGGCTTTTACAAGATATGGGACTGAGCAAAGAGTTGCATTGGGTCTGATGGGCGCAACACTTTTCATTACTGCAAGAATTGCAAATGCTCTTTTTAATAATGGAGAGACTTACCCAAATTATCCATTTGAAGTAGTTTCCGGTGGCAAAAGGTACGGGTTAAGAACTATCTTAGGTGATGTCGAACATTTGATAGAAGATCCAAGGAGTTTTGTTTATAATAGAATTTCACCTTTAGTAAGGAGTGGTACCGAACTCGTGACTGGTAGAAATTCTCAGGGAATAAAGGTTTCAAGCATAAAAGCCTTGGCAGATATGGCACAGTGGTTCATCCCAATTACTGCCGAACAGATACCCGGACTTCCCACTAATCAATCTGGAAGAACATTTGGGCAGTCATTGCTTCAGGGCACTGGAATAACAAGTTTTCCTTTTACCGATACTATGCAAATGAATAAAAAAGCTAATGATTGGTTAAAGAAAACTGATCAACAAACCACAATGCAGAAACAAGGAATTGTTGTTCAATCAGATTATAAGAATTTATTAAGCTCGTTAGACCAAGGTAATAAGAATGATGTAGAAAATGCTATTAAAGACCTAAAAGGAAAAGGTTATGACCTAAATAAGATTAGAAAACACATGATAGATTATGCAAGGCGACCATTCACTGGTTCAAGAAGGAAAGAGATTGAATTTATGAAAACTCTTTCCCCGGAAGAATTGGAAACTTATAAAAAAGCGAAAGCAGAAAAAATGAAATTACTCAAAACTTTTCTAAATATGATTAAGGATTTTAAATGAAAGACTTAAAAAATGTTGTTGCTTGCTACATTGATACGGGTTTATTCAATGAGTTAGCTGTACAAGCCTCTGAAACATTTAAGCACGTTTATTTTTATAATCCATCTCAAATTGATGCTTTTCCGGCTTCTCAGGATGTTGCTATAACTGAAGGATTTGATAATATTACCGTTATTACCAATTTCTTTGACTACCTAAAATATTTTGATTTATGCGTATTCACTGACATTTATCAGGGAGATTTACAGGAACATTTAAGATCATTGGGTATGCCGGTATGGGGATCGGGTAAGTCTGAATGGTTAGAACGTGATAGGATGCGTACTACGGAATGGATGTTGTCTGTTGGACTTCCTACTCCTGAACGTAAAGAAATTATTGGTATTGATGGTTTAAGAAAACTCCCAAAGGATTGGTTCATTAAAATTGATAATTACAGGTATGATGCCGAAACATTTAAGAAAATGGGTAACCCCCAAATGGATTCTTTCTTTGATTCTTTGGCTTTAATACTTGGTCATAGAAAATCAACCTATAAGTTTATGGCTGAAAAAATGATACCGGATGCCTCTGAATTTGGAGTTGATATTTATAGTGTTAATGGTGACTACCCTAAGTATGGACTATACGGTTTAGAGGTCAAGGGGTCGTCTTACGGTGGTAAAATGGGCTTAATCGAAGGTTTGCCGCAATCATTGAAGAAAGTTAATGATGCCTTAGCGGATGTTTTCAAACAAGAAAGAATGAAAGGACATTTTTCAACCGAAGTAAGAGTAACTAAAAGACGAGAAGGGTTTTTAATAGACCCGTGTATGAGGGATGCTAATCCTCCGCATCAGTCTCAAATGGAAATAATCGGTAACTTACCTGAAATAGCTTGGGCGGGTGCAAACGGTGAGCTTGTAGAGCCTAAAATTAAAGCTCGTTACTGCGCACAATGTACAATGACTTCTGAATTTGCAGCACTTGGCGAAGTAGCCTTTGAAATACCGGATAAAGTTAAAA
>DATKTT010000066.1:0-7153 GCA_035530955.1 Williamwhitmania sp.
TAGCCGAATTACTTCATGCAGCTGGTTACGCCTCTCATTAATGCTCCCGAACCGGGGCATGAATGTACGTATCTCCTTACCCTTATCCTGTATCCCTTGTGGAAGATAACGGCCAATTAACGAAATTTCATTTTCAGGTAGATAAGGTGATATCTCCTGAGAAATGAAAAGAACCCTCGCGTTTTTCATTCTGATGATTCTTATCTTATTGGGTCTATGTGTGTAGACTTTGTGCAAAGTTACAAAAAAATTCCGCTATTGATTCCCTCAACCCATTTTGCCTTCAAACAGCACAACAGTCAACCGCTGAAAAAAAACATTGAACACCCATCGTATTGAAATGAATAGCTAACTTTGCCCCTTGGATTAAATTCTGCAAAAACATAATCATTCCTCTGGTGTTAAACTCTATGCAGATATATATTTGGTGAGATGGAGCTTTTTGAGAAAGTTGATGACCTTAGATCTAGGTTGAATGAAATTTCAGCCAACGGAAAAACTGTTGGATTTGTGCCCACTATGGGGGCGTTGCATCTAGGACATATATCGCTGGTTAAGAAATGTGTTGTGGAAAATGACTACTGCGTTGTGAGCATATTCGTAAACCCAACCCAATTCAACGACCCCAAAGACCTAAAAAACTACCCCAGATTTCTCGAAAAAGATTTAGCCTTACTCAAAGAAACCAACTGCCAGCTCATTTTTGCTCCCCCAGAATCGGAAATTTATCCCGAGCCAGACAACCGTGTATTCCCCATTGGCGAGCTGGAGACCGTGATGGAGGGTAAGCAGAGACCAGGGCACTTTCAAGGCGTGGCCAAGGTGGTTAGCAGACTTTTTGATATAGTTAGACCCAATCGCGCATACTTTGGCGAAAAAGATTACCAGCAAATTGCCGTTATTCGAAGGATGCTTGAAATTACTGGACAACCAGTAGAAATAATATCTTGTCCCATTCTTCGTGAACCTGACGGATTAGCCTTAAGTTCCCGCAATATGCTCCTTACCCCTGAGCATCGACACCAGGCCTCACTAATTGGAAAAACGTTGCTGGAAGCGCGAAACAAAGCCACAGAAATGAGCGTAAAAGAGCTCGCAGAGTGGGTTCTTAAACAAATAAATGCCAGCCCTTTGCTTGAGGTTGAGTATTTTGAATTAGCCAACGCTAAAACGTTGATGCCCATTGACCAGTGGCATAGTGATGAACCCGCCGTGGGCTGCATTGCTGTGAAGGCTGGCGATGTTCGCCTAATTGACAATGTTAAGTTTGACTCAAAATAATCCAAAATGCAAATTGATGTTTTAAAGTCAAAGATCCATATGGTTTCTATTTCCGAGGCCAACCTGCACTATATCGGGAGTATAACCATTGACGAAGATTTGATGGATGCAGCCAACCTTATTGAAAACGAAAAGGTTCATGTTGTCAACATTAACAACGGTGAGCGGCTAGAAACGTATGTGATTAAAGGAGAAAGAGGTTCTGGAAAAATTTGCATGAATGGTCCAGCTGCCAGAAAATGCGTCGTGGGTGATGTTGTGATCATCATCTCCTATGCCACCATGGAATTTGAAGAAGCCAAGCGGTTTAAGCCAACGGTTATTTTCCCCGACACGCAGTCTAACTCGCTAATATAGGCTTACTTTGAAAAAACTCATCAACGTAATAAAATACCTTTTCTTCCTTTCAATTGGTGTATTGCTGCTCTACTACGCCTTTAAAGGTGTTCCAGTTAAGAATCTTTGGAATGGATTAAAGCACGCCAACTACGAATGGGTAGCCGTTACGGTGCTGCTTGGAATCGTGGCTTACATCGCACGGGCCTACCGCTGGAACCTGCTCATTGAAACGCTAGGATACAAACCACCCTTGCTCCACACCACCAGTGCAGTGCTTGTGGGTTACCTAGCCAATATTGCTTTCCCTCGCCTTGGAGAGGTAAGCCGCTGCGCTATGCTGCGAAAAAGCGATGGTATTCCCTTTGAAGGTCTTGTGGGAACAGTGATTGTGGAGCGTGCCTTCGATATCTTCACGCTAATACTTCTCCTCGTAATTGTTACCATTGCCAAGATTAACATTTTTGGGGCATTCTTCAACGACCACCTCTTAATACCAATTGGTAATAAAATTGATAGCGGCATATCCAACACACCAATACTTTGGATAATTGTGGCTGTGGTAATTTTTGCCTCATTCCTGCTACTTTACTTGTTGAAAAATAAAATTGTAGCAACTACGCCCTTCCTTAAGGTGAAAAAAATTGTCAAAGGGGTAATTCTGGGGTTGAAATCAGGATACCAGATGAAGCGCAGAAAAGAATTTTTCTTGGCCACCATTGTGCTATGGACGTGCTACTGGTTGATGTCCTGGCTAATTGTTTTTGCCATTCCTGCCACTGCATCCCTCGGTCCAATGGATGGACTATTTCTGCTTGTTGCTGGAAGCATTGGAATGACAGCTCCAGTGCAGGGAGGATTTGGAACCTTCCATTTCATCATGACAATGGCTCTGGCCCTGTATGGGATACCTCGTGAGGATGGCCTGATTATTGCTACTTTATCGCATGAATCTCAAACAATATTTGCTATTCTGCTTGGAACCATTGGCTTTTACATCATCATGTTTTCTTCAAAAAAGGTAAAGCAACAATAAAGGATTAACCAAACATGGAACATCTTAACTTTATTAAAAACAAAATACTAACATCCCAAGAACTTTTAACCAAGCGTGCTTACTGGAATTTTAAAAATCAATCTGTTGTCTTTACCAATGGCTGTTTCGATATAATTCATCGCGGCCACGTTGAATATCTTGCCAAGGCAGCTAGCCTTGGACAGGTAATGGTTATTGGAGTGAACACCGACCTGTCGGTGAGAAAAATAAAGGGCGACAATCGTCCGGTGCAAGACCAAGACACCAGAGCCCTCGTCCTTGCTGCGATGGAGTTTGTTTCAGCCGTAATCCTATTCGACGAGGATACCCCTTATGAACTCATTAAAGCTGTTCAGCCAGACATTCTTGTGAAGGGTGCCGACTATAAGCCCGAAGAGATTGTTGGCTACGATATAGTAACCGCTCGTGGTGGTAAAGTTGTTACCATACCTTTTGTAGAAGGATTCTCAACAACCTCCATCATCCAAAAACTCAGCAAATAGTTCTTTTCGGATTGTCGCTTTTTGCCTACCTTGGGGTTTTAATAATTGGATTAAATGGCAAAGAGCAAATCAGTTTATATGTGCCAAAACTGTGGGGCAGAGTCGGCCAAGTGGGTTGGTCGATGTCCCTCGTGCGGTGAGTGGAATACCTACGTTGAAGAACCCGTTCTGAAAAGCGAAAGCCGTACCACCTTTACCTCTCTTACGGCACCTGCAAGGCCCATTGCCATTGACGAAATAGAACCCCAAACGCATAAGCGAATTCAACTTGCCTCCAACGAGTTCAACCGAATACTCGGTGGTGGCGTAGTTCCCGGTTCCGTTATTTTGCTGGGCGGAGAGCCCGGCATCGGAAAGTCAACCCTTACCCTCCAAATTGCACTCGATACAAAACTCAAAGTTCTCTATGTATCCGGTGAAGAGAGCGTGGAGCAAATAAAACTTCGTGCCGATCGGCTCAAGGGCAAAAATCCGAATTGCTACATACTAAGCGAAACATTACTCGAAAATATATTGAAGCATGCCGTGAGCATGAAGCCTGACATCTTGGTGGTAGACTCCATTCAAACCCTCTACACCGACAGGGTTGAGTCATCGCCTGGAAGTGTTTCCCAGATTAGGGAAACGGCTGCAAATCTGCTCAAGTTTGCAAAAGAAACGGCTACTCCAATATTCATTATTGGCCACATAACCAAGGACGGAAGCCTTGCAGGCCCTAAGGTGTTGGAACACATTGTTGACGTGGTGCTCCAGTTTGAAGGCGACAACAACTTTGTATATCGAATTATTCGTGCCCTCAAAAATAGGTTTGGTTCCACCTCAGAGTTGGGCATTTTTGAGATGCAAAACAGTGGTCTCCGTGAGGTTGAAAATCCATCGGAAATACTCATTTCACACCGTTCTGAGTCGCTAAGCGGCGTTGCCATAGCTGCCACCATCGACGGAATTCGCCCATTTCTCATCGAAACCCAAGCGTTGGTGAGCACCGCAGCTTACGGAACACCGCAACGATCTACCACCGGTTTTGATATTCGAAGGCTCAACATGCTGCTGGCGGTTTTGGAAAAGAGGGTGGGCTTTAAGCTAGCGTCGAAGGATGTATTTCTAAACATTGCCGGTGGGCTAAAAGTTACCGACCCCGCCATTGACCTCGCCGTAATTGCGGCAATTCTCTCCTCCAACCTAGACGCTGCCCTCCCCGATGATTGCTGCTTTGCAGGAGAAGTTGGCCTTTCGGGAGAAATTCGCCCAGTGACAAGGCTCGATCAGCGCATAACCGAGGCGGCTAAGCTTGGATTTAAACGGATATTTGTATCTGGAAATTTAAAAAATATTGCAGCCAATAGCACCATTCAGATTGTTACGGTGGGCCGAGTGGAGCATCTGGTAAAGCATCTTTTCTCAAACAACAGCCAATAGTTCCATAGCACAATTGATGTTTGTTTTTGAGTACCAATCATTCATTATCACAAGTTTAGCAGGACACGTTACACAATACAGTTAACAAAATTAATCCATGAAAATTGCAGTTGTAGGTTTTGGGGCGGCAGCCATCGGCTTCATCGAAAAAATTAAAAACACTACTCACGAAGTTCACGTTTTTGAAAAGAGCAAGGATATCTACTCCTCTAGCATATCGGGTATAAGAGCCGATGGTAAACTGTTTGTGTCGTCCGAAATGGGGGGCGATATCGAGATTGACCTCGACCTACAGAAGGTGTTAGTGGACTACTACCTCAACCATACCAACAATAAGCAAGTTGAAACCGGCTCTTCCTTTCGAAATAAAGAGTTTTATAAAAAATTTTATGAGCATGGCTTTCAGCCCATAAGCTCCGACTTCTACCACATTGGCACCGATCAGCTCAAGGAGGTTCTCTACAACATTTTTGAAGATTTCAAAAAATACAAAAATATCCACTTCCACTTCGATCACCCCATTGACGACGTTACAATGACCGGGGATAAGACCCAAGTGAATCAGATTGGAGAATTCGACCTTGCGGTTGTTGCTGTTGGTAGAAGCGGGCATAAGCTGATAAACAAACTAATTACTAAGTATCCCGACCTTGTTTTGGACAATACCAAGGTAGACTTGGGCATCCGATATGAACTCCCAAACCACATTGTGGAGGAATTAAACAAGGAGATGTACGAATTTAAAGTTCGTTACAAGAGCAAAACAGGCTACATGGTGCGAACCTTTTGCAACAACCCTTCGGGATACGTAGTTACCGAAAACTATGGCGATTTTACAACGGTTAATGGGCATGCTAAAATGCGGGAGAAGAGTGGCAATACCAACTTTGCCATTCTCACCACCCTTGTACTAACCGAGCCATTTAACGATCCCATTGGCTACGGTTCATACATTGCCAAGCTATCCAACCTACTTGCCGGTGAAAATAGAGTGATCCTTCAAACCTATAGCCACTTTAAAGATTCGAAGCGGACAAAAAACTTGTATCGTGTAAAACCAACCCTTCCGGAGAAAAATTACATTTTAGGCGACATCAACCTAGCCTTTCCACGAAGGATAATGGAGAGCATAATAGACTTTATTGAAAAGTTAGAGGAGGTTATCCCGGGAGTTGCCAATAACGACAACCTAGTCTACGCTCCAGAAATTAAGTTTTACTCCAACAAGTTGAACAACCAACTCTACCCTCAGCTGAAGTTTATAGGAGATAGTTCCGGAGCCACTCGTTCAATTATTTACGCCACGGCCCACGGCTACATTTTGGGCGAAGAAATTCTGAAAAGAGGATAGCAACAAAAAAGAGGCCGCTCATAATTGAGTCAGCCTCTTACCATTTTTTTAAGCGAGAACTACAAGTCTACTGCAACAACCTCCTTAATTTCAGGTACGTCGCGCCGAATGGCTTGCTCAACACCGTTTCGTAAGGTCATCAAGCTGTAAGGACAGCTACCACAAGCACCATGCAGCTGAACCTTAACCACCATTTCGGGTGTAACCTCAACAAGGCTAATGTCGCCACCGTCATTCTGAAGGTAAGGCCTAACCACGTTTATGGAATTCTGAACCCGCTCAGTAATATCCTTCATATCTGCCATTATCTTAATTATTACCGCGTTTTGATTTCAACGCGTTTCGTTGGTTCAAGGTTTTTATTTCGAAGTTCAATTTGGTCAAGAAATTTTTCTGCCAACAAATGGAACGCTTTTCCCGAAATGGTATCCTGCGTTGCTATTGGGGATCCGGAATCTCCGCCTTCGCGAATACCTTGCACAAGTGGAATCTGACCTAATAGCGGTAGTTTCATACGCTCAGCAAGATGGCGGCAACCGTCCTTGCCAAAAATGTAGTATTTATTGTTTGGCAACTCTTCTGGCGTAAACCACGCCATGTTTTCCACCAAGCCTAGGATGGGAACATTAATGCCCTTGGTTGTAAACATACTGATTCCTTTAACTGCATCGGCTAAGGCAACATCCTGCGGTGTGCTCACGATGATGGCCCCAGTAACAGCCGCCTCCTGAACAATGGTGAGATGAATATCGCCCGTTCCGGGGGGAAGATCCAGCATTAAAAAATCGAGCTCTCCCCAATTTCCTTGGTTGAGCAGCTGGCGCAATGCACTGGTTGCCATGGGGCCACGCCATACAAGCGCCTCGTCGGGATTAACAAAGAAACCAACGGACAAAACCTTTACTCCATGGGCATCAACTGGGTCAATAAGATCCTGCCCATCAACTACGGTTACACCAGGCCGAACACCCTCAATGTTGAACATCTTTGGCATGGATGGTCCATAAACGTCGGCATCGAGCAAGCCAACCTTGTAACCCATTCGGGCTAGGGAAACGGCAAGGTTTGAAGCAATGGTCGATTTACCAACACCGCCTTTGCCCGAGGCAATGGCCACGATATTTTTAACTTGATGGATTCCGGAAACCACACTCTTTTTTGCCTCCTTCGCATTCACCTGTGGTGCCTTTACCAACTCCAGAATACTTACAACGATGGCATCACCAA
>DATKTT010000067.1:0-17362 GCA_035530955.1 Williamwhitmania sp.
TTCCACAGTGAGGTGTAGCTCATCTGCAATGTGGTGGATGCTACCGTCTGGAAGATTGTCTTTGATCTTACGTAGATCGTTGAATGTTATAACCTTGGCCATATCCATAACTATTTAGGTTAATTAGTGGTTAAATATAAAATATTCGAGGGTTAATTGCAAGCATTTTTTGGGCAATGTCACCATCCTTTAGCTAAAAAGTTTTAAAAAATGTAGATGTATCTTTGGGGTAAATTTTTGACCATGGTAGATAAAGAAGTTAGCGGAATTTGGAAGTCAAAGAGGAGTATTTATCTACCGGTGCCCGATTAACGTAACACATAACATGAAAAAAGGTTGACTGAATATAATAAGAAAGACAAAAGTTGTATGGATGTTAGAATGGTAGTAACCGATTTGGATGGAACATTGCTGCGCGCCGATCATACCGTAGGCGAAAAGGATATGGAAACCCTTGCAAGGCTTGGTGAGCAGGGGGTGGTAAGGGTGGCGGCTACGGGTCGATCGATCTACACTGCCGCGCAGGTGCTGAGCCCCGACTTTCCCATCGACTACCTTGTTTTCTCCACCGGTTCGGGTGTGATGTGCTGGGCCGATAAGCAGCTGACGCTCGTTATGCAGCTGCAGCCGGAGGAGGTTACCCACATTGCCTCGCTGCTGGTATCGGAGGGGTTCGATTTTATGGTGCATGATGCCATACCCAAGAATCACCTGTTCCAGTTTTATGCCGCAGCTAGCGATAATTCCGATTTTAACAAGCGCTGCCAGCACTACCATGGCTTTACATCACCATTTATTCCCGGCATTCCATTTCCGGAGCCTGCCACCCAAATCTTGATTATTCTACCTCAGGAGAAGGCTAGCAGGGAGGCGGAAGTGAGGCAACTGATGCCGGGCTACAGTATTATAAAGGCCACCTCGCCATTCGATGGCCGCTCCATCTGGCTGGAGGTGTTTCCGCAGGGCGTTTCCAAGGCGCACGGCATCGATTGGATTGCCGCTACCCATGGCATTGCTACCGGCAACATTGTGGCCGTGGGCAACGACTACAACGACGTGGAGATGCTCAACCACGCAGGCTGCAGCTTTGTGGTGGCCAACGCCCCCGACGATCTTCGTGCCATTTACCAGACTACCACCGGTAATGAGCAATGCGGATTTTCGCACGCCGTAAGGCTGGCGATGGAGGGGATTGTACGCTGATTATTTTGGTGAGTTTCTGCATTTTGACTAATGAATAATCCCTATTGAGAGTGAACATCTCGGTTGTTCCATCCAAGAACATGGTATTTTCTTGTGCGACTCCAGTCGGGGTCGTATGTGAATAGACACACCGCTTTTTTACAAACCTGTGACCCCAGCTGGGGTCAAATACTTGTTTCATGCTGTAGGCAGATTGCAACGGACACAATTACATGAGAAGGAGATGCTCTATCACGTCATCATAGTGGCGATAGAGGAGTTATTGAGGTGAAAGTTTCTGCAGGCAATATTTCCAAGGTGATTTATTTCTGCATAGGTATGGATAAACTATTATTGTAATGGACTTACACATGCCAACTTGGATGATAACCACAGCTTTATGCGGCATAATAAATTGGCAATTGAATTGTGGCGGGTTTCGGCAACTTCTTCTTTAGAATAGCTCTAAAAAGGGTTCTGTTCATAAAAAAAGCGGAGCTTTGCTTGTCACAAAGTGGCAATTTGAGGAATTTATATAGGAGAGGTCATCTTTCTAAGGTGGGGCTATAAATTAATAGTAAAGCGCTACGCTTTGACTACGTGGATAATGGGCTATTTGGTGAGCAAACAGTTGGGTGCGAAAAAAAATCATCATTCAAACTCACCACCACTGAGCCTACAGGCATGGAAAAGAATCACACCACCCGGTGACTGCTCTAAATTCGTTTTTGAGAAGGTCAATAATTTTTCTCAAGGATTTATCTTCGTCACTTTTCCAGAAACCTTCTCTTCGAACGATTTTACTGACTTTAGCTGTTGCTCCAGAAGGATATCAAGCAACGAAACAAATGGAGCGATCTCGATTAGGGGTGAATAACCCTTTGGCCTATACTTCAATCAATGTCAGCTAAGAGAACCATGCAGCAGAGCATAATGTTGGAAGTGACTTAAATGGAACA
Organism: Williamwhitmania sp.; assembly: GCA_035530955.1. Taxonomy (GTDB): domain Bacteria; phylum Bacteroidota; class Bacteroidia; order Bacteroidales; family Williamwhitmaniaceae; genus Williamwhitmania. The sequence goes on from DATKTT010000067.1 coordinate 2,142, forward strand.
AAATGGGTGGTCGTATTTGGGTTAAACGGGGAATTCACCTTACCTCCATCGAGTTGGGAAAGGTGATATATATAGAGGGTGACAAGCATGGCTGCACCTTTCATCTACTTTCTAATTCCGACCATCAAACCCATTGCGGAGGAAGAAAAACACATGGAACCCTTTCATTTCTTGAGAAAGCCCTAAATCAGCATGGATTTATTCGATGCCACAGGAACTATATCATCAACCCCTCTTTGGCTAACAATTTCTGCCGACACAAATCCTGCATAGAAGTGGACGGCATTACAATTCCCGTGGCTCGGAGAAAAAAAGGAAAAATTGAAGAATGCCTTTGTTTATCTGCTAATTTGTAATGCTATGAAATCACACGAACCATCAATGGTAATTCATTTGACCAATGAGATTGTTTGCGTTGAAAAGTGCAATGGCTATACTGTTGCCACTCTCATGGGAAAGAAGCAGTTAATAATGGAATGCTCACTGGAAATAGTGGAGAAGCATCTCCCTGCAAACACCTTCGCGAGGGTTCATAAGGGTTTTTTGGTTAACATCGCTAAAATCATCGAGATAGTTATAAAGAAAAATTCACAAACGATTATTCTCACCAATGGAAGAACCATTCCCCTAGCTAAGCGTAAGAAACGACATCTGCTCAACAAGTTGAGGCGTGATTCAATAATCGTTTAAGTCTTATTTTAGCCAATGGATAGGTAGCTGAACCGACAATAATCTCTTGAACGAAATACCTGAAGAATAAGAATTGTGCTGTATATATGGCACTTGTATTAAAAAGCCAAAATTTACCGTTCGGACAGTTTTTTCGCCCGTTTGTGAAATTCGATCCCCCAAAACTTTACTTCGACAAACCAAACTCGTAATTTGTTCAACAGTTTACTATTGACGTTTTTCAAAGTGCAAAAAACAAAATAGTAGCATGAGAGAACTGTTAGAAGGCTATAAGCAAAATGGCTTCAGAATCAACCTCTTTTTGGGGTTGGTTCTTTTTTATTTGGAGTCATACTGCTCTAGCTGTTGCTGGAGATTGGATCAAAAATAGTCACAAAATTTCACCTGAATTGGGCCTTAACATTGGGAGGATGGAAAACCAAGCCGTTTGATTGGCTATTATATAATTATAAACCTAAAGTTTGGATTATGAAAACGCTAAAACAATCAGCTTTTACATTAACAATCTTCTTATTGTTGATGGTTAATCCCATGCACTTTTCGAATCTATTTGCACAGCCACTGGTGGCCGTAGTGGATACAAATGCAGTTAATGATGAGGTCAACGTGACCATTAATTCTGGTAAGTATGACATCGTAAGAGAGGTAAATGGGGAAATAATTAGGATTAAGGGGTTCGATCAAACGACTTCCCCGGGCGATCCCATTCTACCTCAAAAAGTAATTGATGTGGTTGTTCCGCCCAACGTAAACTGGAAAAGTATTCAAATTGAACTGGAGCCCGTTACCAAAATGGTGGAGGGTAACCATACCATTATGCCTGCACCACCATTAAGGGCTAGGGTTGGAGATGAGGAACTTCTGGACTGGGGAATAGGAAAGAATATTGTTGACGGTAAGAACGTTACGATTTACGGCAGTAACAAATTTTATCCTGCAATACCGGTAACCGTGGTGAACCAATCGCAAATGCGGAAATGGAAATTTGTGAGGTTGATGTTCAACCCCATACAGTATAACCCTATTACGGGGCAGCTGCGGCAGATAACCTCCATCAACGTGAAGATCAAGTTCCGAAAATTCACGAATCAGACATACATAAACAAGGCCCTGATGCGAGATAAGTTAATGGATATTGAGGCAAAGCAGCGGTTTTACAATATTGGTAAGCAAACGGATACTTGGTATGGGCCATTGGGCGGTGGCGATGAGCAGCCCTTACCTACCCAATACGACTACGTGATTATAACCACAAATGCCATAGTAACCGGTAGCGGAGCAGGCCTTACCGATTTCGTTAATCAAAAAACCAGCATGGGCCATTCCGTGCTTGTGGTTACCGAAAGCGATTATGGATCGCTGACCGGTCAAGCACCCAATGGTACAGCTGAAAAAATTAGGCAATGGTTAATCGACAACTACATTACAAAAGGAATAAAGTGGGTGCTACTGGTGGGAAACCCCGACCCAGACGATCCCACAAGTGCCACCGACAATGTGGGGGATGTTCCCATGAAGATGTGCTGGCCTAATAGGACATCCTATACCTATAGGGAATCGCCTACCGATTATTTTTATGCCGACCTAACCAGCAACTGGGATATTGATGGTGATGGGTATTATGGTGAATACCTTCAACTCACCAACCCAACCGTTCCCGACCCATTGATTTCGCCAAACACCTATTCGGTTCGATGGACGGGGCAGATACAATTTGATGCAGACGGCAATTACAATTTTTATATTACCTGCGACGAGGGTATGAGGGTGATCATCGATGGCAATACCATTGTAAATGGATGGGTAGCACACGATCACCCGGAAAATTATTCCGGTGTAGTGGCTGGGGCAACAGCAGGTATGCACAATGTTACGGTTGAATATTTCAACGCCACCTTTGATGGGACAGCAGTCTTATATTGGAGTATACCAGGAGATGCCAGTATGACAATCGTACCAAGCAATAAACTTTTTCATCTATCTGGGGCATCTTATGTATCGGGAGGTTTATCCGGCGAATATTTCAATAACGATAACTTCACCGCATCTGCACTTACCCGCATCGATCCCACCATTCAGTTCTTCTGGGGCACCGGCGATAGGGGCATAGGAGGTATTGATTTTACGCCCGAAATATATGTTGGTCGAATTCCGGTTTACAATAACGACTACACTACCCTTAACAGTATCTTTCATAAGATAATCAACTACCAGGGAGAACAGGTTATTCCAGAATGGAGAAGAAAACTACTCTTTGCAGCGGTAAATCTGTGGGCTTGTGGGGATAATGCCTTGGGCGAATCGCTAAAAAAAGATTTTGCCGATCCTCTCGGATTCTCAACCTATCGAGTTTATGAGGAGGACTATGGCTACGTTCCCGCTCCTGAGTGTGATACTATTAATCCGGCCAATCCCTCTTCTACAGCTCCTTGCAATATGCTCGGTGAGCTGACAAATGGAGGTGGTTACGGCTTTCTGGGCTGGTCTACGCACGGTTCAACAACAAGTGCAAGCAAGCTCCTTTCATCGGCCCAATGCGTAAATTTGGTTGATTCATTGCCCTTCTTCACTTTTCAGGGGTCCTGCCTGAATGGTTACCCCGAAAGTGCTACCAACCTGGGATACTCCCTTTTAAAGCAGGGGGCAATAGCCACGGTTTCGGCGTCAAGGGTATCCTGGAGTGGTTGTTTTTCGCCACCGGCAAACCCCGCTAGCGGAGCAAATTTCAGTTTAAGTTACTCCTATGCCATGCGCGTGCTAAATGGCGAGCCAAGTGGCAGATCCCTATTCAAAACCAAGGATGATGTAAATCCTGCTTATGATTGGATGAATAAGATGGATTTTAATCTTTATGGTGACCCAACAACTTCATTACTAAAGCCATATCTAACCAAGGATGTCGATGTAATGCAGATTCTCGATCACTCTGGATCCATGGGGGGATATACCGCATCAACTATGACCGACAAGAAGATAGAAATACTGAGGGATGCTGCAAATCAGTTTGTGGATATGATGGAAACCAATGGCAATAATCAGCTAGGCATCGTAAAATTCAGCACAACAGCCACCACCCCGATGAATCTTCAACTCCTCACTGCTCCAGTAAAAATTACGGCTCACACCCAAATTAATGCGCTTAACCCGACCGCCACCACCTCCATTGGCGATGGGCTAACGAAGGGGGTTACGCAATTCACCGCCCATTCGGTTGCTGGTCATCGAAAGGTGGTGCTTTTGGTCACCGATGGCATGCAAAACACGGCCCCAATGATTGCAGCCATACAGCCCGACATTATTGCCAAAAATATTACTGTATACCCATTAGCATTAGGGTATGGAACCGGGGTTAACGAGGATTTGCTTATTGACCTTGCCAACGCTACCGGAGGAGACTACCGAATTACGGATAATGCACTCATCTTCCGCAAATATTTTCTCGAAATTCTCGCCAGTGCAGTGGATTGGTCGGTAATAACCGATCCTATTGGTAATCTTGCCAATGGCGCTACAGCCGAAATACCCGTTACGGTAACTAGGGATCAGAACGGAGTATCATTTACCTCGTATTGGTCGGGCATCGACAACGCCGTTAACCTTACCCTTATTACACCTTCCGGATTGGAAATAACGCCGGCCATGTGCGGATCGAACAGCAATATCCGGTATGTATCCGCTTCCCGCTATGCCTTTTATCAGATCGATTTTCCGCTGGGCGGTGCTCTCGCCGCGCATTGGCAGGGCAGCTGGAAGATGCGGTTAACGGGTACCGGAGCTATTCCCTCTGGCAATACGGTTCAGTATTCCGCTTCGGCCTTGGCCAAAGGAGGTGCAAAATTTGATGTATCGTTCGACAAGGTGCATCAGCAAACAGGCGATCGAATACAGATTCTGGCTAAGCTAATTATAGATGATGTAAGGTTGCGCGGTGCCGCCATTTCGGTGTTTACCGACGTGCCCAAGGTATGCGCCGGTAATGTTTTACATCAGAATAAGGTGGATGTGAATGCGATCAACAAGATGGCCATAAGCCAAGGCGATCAGATGAATCTTGCCGACGCTAAGCTTATAATATTGAATGAAAAAGCGGGTAAAAATTTACTCGTAAGGGATACGGGTTCTTTTAAACTTTACGACGATGGACAGCACGGCGATCTTCTAGCCAATGATGGTATTTACGGGAACAACTTCGATGATACCAAGAAATCAGGGACCTACACCTTCCGGTTTGTGGCTTCGGGTATTCCAACCATAGAGACTAACCGTACCACCACCCGAGAGTGGACAAAATCGCTCTATACGAGTGTAGCTATCGACGCTGCCTCCTCCAATTTGACCGTGACCTTGACAGGGAAAACCATGGACGGGAACAACTATTTTGCCAAGGTAACTCCAAAGGATAAGTACAACAACTTTCTCGGCCCTGGTTACGACGCATACTTAGTTGTGGTAAAACCTTCGGGCAGTAGGAGAGCTAAGCTTAGCGACCCTGCTGTTGATGGTACCTATTCTGGGAATATCGTTCTCACCAAAGCAGAACTGGACGAGGGGGCAAAGCTTCAGTTTGAGGTTGATGGTAAAGCCATTCCGGCTACAATCACCGGTAGCCAAAAGCTTGCAATTAGCCTGCATGGCGGCTATGCCATACCATTAACAAACATGGCCAATACCTATGATAATGGCTTCGGCTTCCTATTTGATCTGGAGTTTCCCATAAAACGTAACCTGTCGTTGGTGTTGTATGCCGGTTACAACCAGTTCAAGTCGAAGGTTACGGGAACGGACGATTTGAGTATTACCAATATTTCACTCAATGTAAAGTACTATCAGCAGCTCCCGAGTAATCCCAGCCTACTCTACTATGTAAATGCCGGACCGGGATACTACTCCACAACCGATAGCCACAATGGCCTTGGTGCAAATATTGGGGCAGGATTTTCCTACGCTCTCGGCAACAGATTATCCATGGAACTTGGTGCCGATTGGCATACCATCCAGAGTCAACGGCGTAAGTTTGCCCAAATTCATCTGGGACTTATTTATAAATTTTAGGTGATTAAAGAGGCTGTTCATCTTGGACAGCCTCTTTTCATTTTACTTTTGAAAAGTAGCCCAGAAGCCGAATGCTTCGGCTTCTTCGCGAAATTAATCAATGCCTACATAGGTAATTAACCTTGATTGAAAAGTTCACTACAACTGAGGCGTTTCGCAAGTAAGGGTCATACTTTGGCCTCAGGCCATTATCTTTTCTCTAGAGTGATTAGTGTAGTTCTTCTTTAATGACCTTTACCAAAGCATTGGTAACTTCTGTCATGTTGAAGGTGAACTATTGTCATGGCATGCCTGTTTCTTCTACGTATATTGCATCTCCATGAAAACGTAGTTCGAAACCCAACGTTTGTTGGGCGGTTTTCGTGGTTGTATAAACTAGGTATTTCACCATGAGCGACAGCATTTTTACATTTTCGTTAACAGTATTTACGGGGTTCTTTGCCATAATGAACCCCATTGCCAACGTGCCTATCTTCCTCGGTTTGGTTGACGGTAAAAGCGAGCTGGCAAAGAAGCGTATTGCAAAAACTGCATCGATTACCGCTTTCTTGATAGTGGTAGTTTTTGTTATTCTTGGGAAGTACATTTTTGAGCTGTTTGGAATTACCATACCGGCGTTTAAAGTTACCGGTGGCATACTTATCTTCTACATTGGCTTTGAGATGTTGCTTTCTCAAAAATCGAAGATACACAATCCTGAGGAGGTAGATCTCGACGATGGAATTGCCATATCGCCACTAGCCATTCCCATTCTGTCTGGTCCCGGAACAATTGTTACGGCCATGAACAGCGTTACCGATGCTAGCCTGCTGCGCATTGGGATTGTGATTGCCATTTTTGCAGTCATGATTTATCTAACCTACTGGGCTTTTCAGCTCAGCGAGCGAATTGTTAAAACAGTTGGCGCCAACTTAATTGCCGTTTTGGGGAAGCTCATGGGGCTAATCCTTGCCATTATGGGAGCAGGCATGACAATAGCTGGAATTAAGCTGGCATTTGGCATATAGTGCTGGAATGTAAATGGCATTGAATGTTTGGTAACTCCTTTTTGTTGTTGATATACCACTTTTAAATTCTTTGGAGCTAATGCAATGTGACCCCAGCCGGGGGTAGTAGATACATAATCCTTACTCTATTTTAAAAACCGTAGATGCTTTGCAGGTTTGCTTATCCGATTACCTGTAAATACCTTTTCGTAGTTGGTGATGCTTTCTTTCATACATGCTTTATTTGTCACTTTTTGTTTTAGATATGGAAAAGGATTAATTTAGGTGCAGACTGTTTATTATGGTTAATTCCATTTTGCTAAATAGAAAAATCGATGAAACATGCAACTCTATTACTGTTTCTGGCTATACAGGCAGTAGCTGTATTTTCTCAAAGCAAAGAATATATCTACACAAATGCCGAACACCAGGTTGAAATTAAGTTCCCGGCTGCACCCTTTGTTGGTGGCTCTCGTGTTGAGGCACCAAGTGCAACGTTAAACCTTTCAGTAGAAGGAGGCTTGGCATATCAAATAATTATTCAGAAAAATAACATCCTCACAAACTATATAAGCCTTTTCAAGGATCTTGGTGCAATTGTTAAAAGTAAATACGATGTAGGCAAGATTAAAGTCACTGAAATGGAGCTGCAGCGGCAGGGTGTATGCTACAGGTATAAAATAGTTAAATACGAAGGGTCCACCCTCTTAATCTATGTTTCAAGCCAGACATGCGCACAGGATAAGGATGTGCTGCCGTTTTTTAACTCACTAAAAATTAACGGAGAGCTGGTTCAAAATCCGAACACTGACAACAGTAAATACACCGTTTTTAATATCGACTACCCCTCCAAAGCGAGGGTCGATACCGTTACGAAAATTGTCTACGTAAACGCCGATCTGCAGCGCAGCTACCAGTTCGAAAAGCTGTCGGATGTAGATAAAAACATACCCCAAGGTGCCGCGTCAAACCCCTACTGCTTTGCCTTGGTAATCGGCAATGAGGATTATAGCTCCCACCAGCAGGGGCTCAAGACCGAGAGCAATGTGGAGTTTGCCCGAAACGATGCATCGGCCTTTCGGGACTACTGCCGTACCACGCTGGGCATCCCTGACCAGCATATTACTTTTATGCTGGATGCAACAGTGGGGCAAATGAACCAAGGATTTGAGAAACTCAAGCTGCTTTCTAAAGCGTGCGGAGGGAAGGCCCAACTGATAGTGTACTACGCTGGCCACGGACTGCCGGAGGAGGTTACCAATGAGCCCTATTTAATCCCGGTTGACGTTAGCGGCGCTAGTGTTACCGCTGGCATTAAGCTGCAGGATGTCTACGCAAGCCTGACCACTTTTCCCTCGGAGCGCATCACGGTCTACCTCGATGCCTGCTTTACGGGAGGAGGGCGGAATGCTGGCCTGCTCGCAAGCCGTGGCGTCAAGGTTCGACCCAAAGCGGATCAGTTGGCAGGGAATATTGTGGTATACTCCTCGAGCAGCGGGGAACAGTCATCGCTCCCATACACAGAGCAAAAGCATGGCATGTTTACCTACTTTCTACTTAAAAAGTTGCAGGAGTCGAAGGGAGACTTGACCTACGCGGCGCTATTCGATTTTTTGAATGAAAAGGTTCCCATTGAAAGTTTGCTGGTGAATTCAAAGGAGCAAAACCCGGTTGTGAATACCAGCCAAGATGTTGCGGATAAATGGAAATCGTGGAAATTGAAATAGGAATGTAATCTCTGCAACTTTCACCCCTCAGCAAAGTTTACGCTAACCGATTGACTGTTGAGCAAACCGCTATTGTTTTTGCTCCTTAATTGAAAAGTTAATTATTACCTGCCCCTCAGCTAGGTCATTCCTTTTTGAGTATCGCCACAAGGTGGGGTGTGTCCTTAAGTTGTTATACACTTGTGAATCAGAGGTAGTAGTAGATTCTTCTTTTATTAGCGTATCTTGCAACTCTGTGATTTTAAGCATTTAATCCGGCAATGACACCTGAACCAGCCGATAACAACTACGATAATGAGAGGAATACTCCTAATTTTTTTACTGTTTCTTGCTGCCTGTAGTTCAACTACTAAGCTCCACAATACTACTACAAAGAGCAATGAGAAGACTATGGTCAGCAGCAACCTTATGGCTTACCATAGCGGTGCCAATGGAATGGCCGATATTCTACTGACATTAAGGACGGATAACACCTTCTTGCTTTATATGAAACTTCTGCAACCGTTAGAAAGTGGCGGTAAGGCTGAAGTTGTAAACACCTCCGGCAAATGGAAAACTCAGGGCGATTGGACAAGGTTGACGTTTAAGAGGGGGAAGCTGAAAGTGCGGTCGCTTTTCGATAGCACCTATACCGAAGGTCATCAGTTTAAACTTATCAATGATAGAACGGTGGATATTAAAGCTGACCTTAAGGAGATTACCATATGGGGCATTGTTTGCGATCAGGTTGTGAAATAAAACTGATGGTGATAATTCGATACGGAATTTTTTTAATATCCATATATTGCGTTCTAAACTGATGAGCAACTTACTAAATTGTAAATTCTTAATGTGGTATGCTGCATCATAAATCGCACATTATTCTACTCGTTTTATTGTCAATAGGATCGTTGGTTTCCTGCAGTGGAAAGCAACAAAGAATTGAATTTATTAGGCTGACCATAGAGCATTCCAAGCGAATTCCAGATGCCACGGTGGTCGTTGAATTTATGAAAAATGGGGATGGTGCTGCTGTTCATCTTGTTTCCAAGCCAATGGAGCAAAGTTCAGAATGGATGCATACGCAAAGAGATACTTCTTTTAATTTGGGTGAGCAGCAGTACAACGCATTGTGTAAGGCATTGGTCAACCTTCAACACCATGATTTCTCAAAGGCCACAGTTCATGGGCTCGATGGCGTTGAATGCTGCTTAGAGTATGGCGAGGTCAACAAACCAGTGGTATATAAGTTTTGGTCTCCGGGCTATGATACCGAAGCCCGTGGTTTGACCGAATACCTTAACGCATGCCGTTTGCTGCTTAATATGGTTGGTTTAGACCCACACTACTGGCTGTCTACCTAACCCTGATTTAGCCTTTATTAACAGAAATTGCTGCTCAATGTAATCGTATTGGCGCTACCGTCTACCACAATCTCCCTATATTTAACCGCCAAAAAATTTGCTTCGCTTCACTCTATTTTCTACAGTGATTGAGCAAATACATGGCGATATGGTTTAGTAGTTAGGAACTATTTTGGATACCTCAAATGAAGAAGAACTCAAATCTTGTTTTTATTGCAGCGGGAGCCTGCTTGATTGCTTCCATCGGTGAAATGATTACGACCTTTGCCATGGGGCCATTTTACCCGGGATACAGCCAGTTAAAGGAGACCATGAGTGCGATGGGTGCCTCCGTTAGCCCCATATCTGCTCCAATTTCGGCATGGTGGATAATAATGGGTTTTCTCATAATTCTGTTTGGCCTTGGCTTTCGTAGCGCTTTTGGGGAGCGTGGACGTGGTGCCCGATTAGCCTCCTGGTTAATCATGCTTTACGGTTTTGGGGAAGGTTTTGGCTCGGGAGTATTCAAGGCAAACTTCATTGCAGGAGAATTTACAAACTCAGCTATTGTGCACGATACACTTGGAGGTATTGGTGTGGTGGCCATACTGATTCTTCCATTGGTCATGCTGTGGGTGATTTCGAAGGAGGAGATGCCTCGATTTCATCGGTTATCGAAAATAATGTTTGTAACAGGAATTGCCACAGTAATGCTATTCATGTTTCGGTTCTCCTCCAGCAGCGATAACTTTTTAGCCGAATATAAGGGATTGTGGCAGCGTCTGTTTATGCTGAATACCTACATATACCTTGTGGCCATTGCGGTAATAATGGTAAAACAGCAGCGCAGGGGTACCGCGAAAGCCGAGTAGAATAGCTAGAATAGTTTGTTTTGCTCCGTGTGTTATCCTATAGCCACTCCTTTTCATTCTATTACTCCATTTCATTCTCTATGATTTTTGCTACATTGGCTTCATATCTAAGTTTGAATGGAATTATCACACATTTCGCATGTACGGCTCGCAAATCAGCAAATAAGCAGTGCATGCTTTAAAACGGCCCGCGAAGTTGTCGGCTGGATGGGAGCCATGCAGGCGCAGGACTTTAGCATGGCCAAGTGGGCGGTCGGCCTTCGGCTACCGGGCGCTACTATAAATGCCATAGACGATGCATTCAACCAAGGTGAAATTTTGCGCACACACCTGCTCCGACCTATGTGGCACTTGGTCGCTTCGGACGACATTCGCTGGATGCTCCATCTTACGGCTCCTCGAATTAAGACGTCGCTGCGGTCGCGACATCGAGAGCTGGAGCTTACCGAGACAATAATTATACGCAGCCAGAGTGTTATAGAAAAGGTTCTAAATGTAGGAGGATATCTCACGCGTGAAGAGCTGGTCGACGAGCTCACACAGGCAAAAATATCCACCGACCAGAACAGGGCCTCGCACCTGTTGATGAGAGCGGAACTCGATGGGCTTATTTGTAGTGGTGCCAGTCGAGACGGTAAATAAACCTATGCATTGCTGGAAAGTCGTGCTGCTTTAATTGGCGCATTGCATCGTGAAGAAGCACTTGCATTGCTTGCCCGCAGGTATTTTCTTAGCCATGGCCCTGCAACTCTGCAGGATTTTACTTGGTGGTCGGGATTATCCGCTACCGATGCGCGAAATGGACTCGAAAGCATTCGTTCCGAGTTGGTATCGGAAACTGTTGGAGAAGACCTATTTTGGTTTGCTTCTTCTTTTGCAGCACCTGTGTTGGCTAATGACAAAGCATTCCTAATACCTGCTTTTGATGAGTTCATCATCAGCTATCGGAGCCGAAACGCATCAATGCCGGAGGTAAATTTGCCCAAAGCGGTATCCAACAATGGCATTTTTCGGCCGGTGATTGTTACTAATGGACAGGTATCAGGGCTGTGGAAGAGAACAGTTAAAGGTCACAAGGTAATGATGGAAATGAAACTTTTTCGACATTATAACAAAGAGGAGTTGCAGTGGGTGGCCGGTGCTGCTGAGTCATTTGGTCATTTCTTAGAAAAAGAGGTTATATTGCAGTAGCCAATAAGTTTATGTTGATTTTTCGAAATAATTACTAACCAAAAATAGGAGGATTGTCATGCACGGTTTCGGTGGAGCAGGTTTTGGAATGGGATGGGGCTGGTTTATTGGCCTCGCCATAATTGTAGTCATTGTTTGGATAGTTGTAAAGGTTATAAATCAGGGCAGCGTGTCCAACCAATCAGCCAACAAATCGGCGCTCGACATACTCAAAGAGAGGTATGCCAAGGGTGAAATCAGTAAGGAGGAGTTTGAGGAAAAAAAGCGTGATCTTTCCGCATAACTCTTTTCCGGTGCAAAGAGTATAGCATCTTGTTTGTTAAGAATATCAAGCAATTATATTCTTAAACGTAATCTTCCTCGCAAGTCGTTTATGGTCGATATGATGGAGGAAGAGTGAAGTTTCATGTTGAGTATTGGAATTCTTATAATGATAACGGAATTGTTATTGTTCTTGGACATGTACGTGCCCCTGAAGGTGGTTATGGAATTGTAAGGGTTTTATGCTCCGATCGAGGAGAGATTATTGGGTATTTTAACAATTTATGGTATGGTTATAAAGAGTATTGCTCACATTGTACTTCATCGCAATGGGAGGTTATATCGTTTTGCCAGTGAATTCCGCTTAAAGTTGGCAGCTTGCCTGCTGCTTTTCGTATTTATTGCCCTTGCCGTTCAAGGTTGCTCCAAGAAGGACGATAGCCCTGCAACCGACACCACATCATCGGTGTTTGAAACGCCCGCGGTTGCCAATATAGTAATGTATGAAGTAAATCCGGGAGCCTTCAGTGAAACCAAGAATTTGCAGGGTGTGACTAACCGGCTCGACCAGATAAAGGCGCTGGGAGTAAATACCATTTGGCTGATGCCCATCTACCCAATTGGAGTTCTCAAATCGTTTGGCTCGCCCTACTGCGTGCGGAATTATACTGAGGTAAATCCCGATTTGGGAACTATGCAGGATCTGCAAACGTTGGTCAGCGAAGCCCACAAACGGAATATTGCTGTGATACTGGATTGGGTGGCAAACCACACCTCGTGGGATAATCCGTGGATTAGCAACCCCAGCTGGTACACACAGGATGCCAATGGAAATATTATTAGTCCGGCGGGAACAAACTGGAACGACGTTGCCGACTTGAACTACAACAACAGCAATATGCGCCAGGCCATGATTGCCGCCATGAAGTACTGGGTGACAACTGCCGACATTGATGGCTACCGCTGCGATGCCGCCGACTTTGTTCCTTTTGACTTCTGGCAGCAAGCCATTACTGCACTTAAGGGTGCAACTAAGAAGAATCTGATATTGTTGGCCGAAGGCTCACGCACGGACCACTTTATTGCCGGTTTTCAAATGAACTATGGCTGGGACTTCTTGGCATCGCTAAAGAGTGTTTTTGGCAGCAACCAAGATGCTGGAGCCCTATTTGTCACCAACACCGCCGAGTATTCCGTGGTGCCATCTGGATGCAGAAAACTTCGCTTTACCACCAACCACGACGAGTCCAACATTGCCACTCCAGTTTCCGTCTTTGGTGGTAACAATGGAGCCTTGGCCGCCTCTGTAGTCACAATCTTTTTGCAGGGCGTTCCCCTAATATATTGTGGGCAGGAGGTTGGCGTTAGCAGCACATCGGTGTATAACGGTGGCGGACCAATTAGCTGGAGCGATAACCCCAATATGCTGGCCTCCTACACTGCGATGCTAAACTTTTACGATTCATCGGCGGCTGCGCGCAAGGGCACGCTAACAACCTATACCGACCGCAACGTGGTTGTTTTTCAGAAGACTAGCGGTACAGAGCATGTTTTGGTGATTGTAAATGTTCGTGCCACCGATGAAACCTATGCTTTGCCTTTGGCACTGCAGGGCGAGTGGACCGATGCTCTTGCAGGGTCTACCTTAACACTGGGTGCTAATATCGTATTATCGCCTTACCAATACTATGTTTTAAAGCGGTAGATCAGGTTGGTTAAAAATTCTTTATCAAGTATCAAAAGGCTTTGCCGTTCTTTTTCTAAAAAATTGCAGTAACATTTTTTTGAAGTGTTTCTTGTGTGGCACTTTGAAAAAATGACATAACTTGAGTGGAGAATTTCGTGAAAAGCGAAATATTATTTAGTTGTTGTGCTACTATATAGTTTAAATATGTTACAATATTAAGAGAAAATAACACTATAAAGTTGATTAGTGTATGGGTATTGTTTATCTTTGCAAATGTTTTCCCAATGGTATCGAAGCAGGAAGTTGAGAAGTAACTAAAGGAACTAAAGGTGAAAATGGAAGTTTTCGGCATATTGTTTCTTGATGACCGTGGCAAAAACCAGCAAACGTTGCACGATTTGGAGATATCGCCTAGTAAGCGTAAGGAGGTAATTGCAAATCTTAGTGTTGAAGATTATTCAGAAGGGCCTTTGGACGAAAAAATGAGGGGAATACTACCTATGTGGGTCTTTGGTAAAGAGGTTAAAAGGAGAGAGGTTTATATTAAAGTTAGCATGGGAATGGAGAATCATAGCGCAATCTGTATCTCTTTTCATATTGCCGAACACTCCATACGCTATCCATATAAAAACTAACGACATGAAAAGTCCATTTACAGGAAAGGAAATGAGCGTTCAGAAAGAGTGGCGCACCATGCATTTCCGTAAGGATGAATTCAAAGTACTATTCCATTCATTCAAGTGTGACGATACGGGTGAACAGTTCGAGGATGATTCATTTTCAGAGTTGAATTATACCCAGTTAATTAACCAATACCGGGTAAAGTATTCCATACCATTCCCCGAACAAATTATTGCTATTCGCGAAAAGTATGGAATTTCGGCAGCTAAAATCTCAGAAATTTTGGGTTTTGGGGTAAACAGTTACCGGCAGTATGAAGGTGGGGAAGTTCCCAGCCAATCGAATGCCCGATTAATACAGCTGGCGGACGATCCTCATGAGTTTAAGAAGTTGGTTGATTTATGCAACACCATTGAACCCAAGGTGAAGGAGAAATTGCATAATAAAATTCAGCTGGTACTCGAAGAACAGAGAGATACTAAGTTTGAAAAGTTGCTAGAGAACTATTTTTTTGAGGTTTGTATGCCCAGTGCTAATACCGGTTTTAGAAAACCAAATCTTGAAAAGTTTACCGAAATGGTAGTCTTTTTTACTGAAAAATTACAACCCTGGAAAACAAAGCTAAACAAGCTGCTGTTTTATGCCGATTTTGAAGCGTATAAGCAAACTGGTTACTCGATAAGTGGTGTGCAATATAGGGCAATTCCAATGGGGCCTGTCCCAAATAACTATAATAGTATATTTGAGTATTTAGCCAATAATAGTGATGTAGATATTCATTATTCCACCTTTGCTGATGGTGGCATAGGTGA
>DATKTT010000068.1:0-10080 GCA_035530955.1 Williamwhitmania sp.
CCTGTCGGGAAGCTGGGGTGGCAAATCGTGGAGGTCATTTCTTAATGTATACTCCGAAGCCGACCTTAAAAATCAACCGTTGGGGCAAAACCTAACCGATTACCAAAAACAAATTTTGGCTAATGCAGGCGATAACCTCAATCAGGCAGTGGTTCCCGGAATTGATACGGTAAGTTATAGCAACGATTTGGTGCTGTACCAGGCTGTTGATACGCTTGTTAGCAGCCAAACCTACCCCATATTTGTATACTCCACAAACCCGACCAATGCCCGATACGAGCTTCATTTCTCGTATGTGGGTAGCGGTAAAGGAAATTATCAGGTGAGCCCAATAATTGCCAATGGGCGAGTATACCAATGGATTGCTCCTCTTAACGGCCTTCCACAGGGTAGCTACGAACCGGTACAAAAGCTCGTTGCGCCGGCAAAGCACCAGCTCGCCACCACCGGGATTGCTATTACCCATGGACGAAACCTTGTGGCGCTCGAAACTGCCGGATCGGTAAATGACGTAAACACCTTTTCCCAAACTAACAACAACGACAATCTTGGTGCGGCCATCTCCTTAAAGTGGGATAGAGCACAAAGCAGGGACACTACCAAATCTTCCGACGTAACATGGAAGGCAAGCTACCGCTACCAGACCTCTAATTTTTCTCCCATCGATCGGTTTTACCCGGTGGAGTTTGAGCGCGACTGGAATCTTGCATCCACAGTGTCAACTACCAGCGAGCAGCTTGCTTCCGGCGAGCTTGCCTTGCAGCTACCCGATTCCATTTCGCTTAAGTTGGGTTCATCGTACCTTTCACGAGCCGCAATCTTCTCAGGTATAAAGGGAAACGGTGGGATTGCGGTAAGCCGTCGGTGGATTCTGGTTGAGGCTAATGCAAGTTATCTAATAACGAACGACACGGCTGCAAACACCCAATTTGAGCGTTACGCACTTAGGGTGGAAAAGGAGATTCACCGCATAGTTGCTGGAGTTTCTATGAATATGGAGAATAACCAATGGCGAACAAAACAAACAGATTCGCTGATGGCCATTAGTAAAGGTTTTAACGAGGTTGAGGGTTACATTCGTAGCACAGGTAAAGCGAAGACGCCCATTAAGTTGGCCTACAAGGAGCGGCGAGACTACCTTGCCAAGATGAACAGCATGTCGCTATTTTCCACTGCACAGGAGCTAAGCACATCGGTTGAAAAAACGAGGAGTGGTGGAAGTTTTTTGCGCGTCCTGGCATCCTATCGATCGCTACACTATGCCGACTCCTCTAAAACGCGTGAAGAAACCGTGCTGGGCAGGGTAGAGGGTGGCTCTATGTTGTTGGGTCGCATGTTAAACCTAAATGGTTACTACGAGCTTGGGTCGGGCTTAATTCCCCGACAAGACTATACCTTTATTAAGGTAACGCCAGGGCAAGGTCAGTATGCATGGGTTGACTACAATGGAGATGGAATTAAGGAACTGAACGAGTTTGAGATTGCCGCCTATTCTGATCAGGCTGAGTATGTAAAGGTGAGCCTTCCAACCACCAACTATCTGAAGGCTTTTACAGGTGCTTTTTCAGCGTCCGGGACTTTTACTCCAGCAAGAGTTTGGCACGACACCTCTGGAATCAAGAGTATTCTGGCTTGCTTTTCGTTAACAGCATCGGCACAAGCAGAGGAGAAGCAATCGTCCTTTAGCGCATTCCCAGCCTTCTTTCCGGCGCTTACCAATGCTGACTTAATAGCTCACAAGGGCAGCTGGCGATATGGTGGCGGGTTCAGTTCACCCAATAAAAAATATGCCGCCGAGGCATATGTTCAATCCTCCAGCACTAAGCAACTCCTTGTTGGCGGCAGTGAAGCCAGAAATGGACTCACCAAAACTTTGGTTCTTAGGTATCGACCTGCCGCCATTTTGCTGTTGGGGTGGCAGGGCGAGAAAAGCAGCTCGGGTTTGACATCCGAACTCTTTCCTTCGAACAACAACTTGCTTAATGGGCTAAAATCATCATCCAAGGTGGAGTTAACCATGGATTTGCGCTATATGCTGCGATTTGTTTGGGACTATTCCGAGAAGAAAAACACCCTTGGCTTGGAAAATGCATTTACTCACCGACTGGGAATTGAAGGCTCTGCGAGCATTCCCAATAAGTTGAAGCTGGATGGCTCCTTTTCTTGGGTTCGAATCAACGCCTTTGCACCATCAACCTCGCCCGTTTCGTATGAGTTGCTCTCAGGGCTCAAGGTAGGAAAGAATGCAGTTTGGAGCCTTACGCTAAGCCGTAAACTGCCAGCGGGTATTGAGGCAAACATCAGCTATAATGGTCGTTACCTCTCCGATGGAAAAATTATACATGCGGGAACCATGGAGATTAGGGCATCGTTTTAAAAACACTTCACAAGTTAGTCCTAGCATGATTTTTGGCAGAGGGTAAATGTTGTTATGATGAAGTTATTCCGAATAAGGCGTTATGTTGAAGTAAAAGGAGTCAGAGAATTAGATCTCACGAACGAAAAATTTGACCTTGTCTTTCAAAAAGAATATTCATTAGAAGTCACTTACCCCGCACTTCAGGGCGTGGTAGACTTACCAGCTCAAGAGCGAGCAGTGCACACACCTCCGTTCTAAAATGAACAATACCTTTGATCCACTGCAATCACCAAAACTTTATAAATTGCTATAAATTAGACTCCACAAACACAAAGCAAACGAATTTGATAACCGTTTAAGGCCTAGGAGCTAGCCAGAAATTTAATGATGGTTTGAATCATGATTTTGCTAGCATAGGGTTTTGCAATGTAATCGTCGCATCCAGCACTTAGGGCTTGTTCTCTGTCGTCGGATAGAGCATATGCCGTAAGAGCCACAATGGGAATGGTTGGATTAAAGGCTCTTATTCGTCGCGCGGCCTCCAATCCGTCCATTTCGGGCATCTTAATATCCATAAATATGAGTGACAACGACCTATTTGACCTGCAAATGGTAACGGCCTCTTTCCCCGTTTTAGCCCTTAAAATTTTAATACCTGGGAATGGATCGAGTATTTTTTCGGCAAGAAGGTAGCTGAAGTCATCATCCTCAGCAATAAGAATATAGGCATGAATAGATTCTGGAAGAGAGGTGGGTATGGAATCTTTTCCTAGCGAAGACCACTTCTTTTCCTGGGTCTCCTTGAAAGGTAACCAAAGCGTAAAGGTAGATCCCTTGCCTTTCTGAGAACTGATCATTATGCTACCGCCAAGCAACTCCGCTAGTCCCCTAGAAATGGCGAGCCCAAGGCCGGTGCCCTCCTGTTCTCTTGAAAAATCCATGTTTTCTTGGGTAAACCGGTCAAAAATAAGTTCCTGATTTTCCTTTGAAATCCCAATGCCGGTATCGGTTACCGATAGTTCAAGCCAGGCATCATTCACCTTACAGTTGAGGTATACGCTTCCCTTTTCGGTATACTTAAAGGCATTGCTTAGTAGGTTATTCAGTATTTGATAAACCTTTTGCTCGTCGGTATCAATAACGGTGGAACGCAGACGTGGTTCGATTTCATAGTTAAAGGATATTCCTTTTCGATTGAAATTTCCAATATGCAGGGCCTGTAGTTCCTTAAATACTTTCTCGATTGTGAACTTCGTGGCATGAATCTCCATCTGACCAGCCTGAATCTTGGAGATATCCAACACATCATTTACGGTGTTGAGAAGCCTTACGCAGCTATTATTCAGAATACCTGCATACTCAATCCTTGAGTCGTTGCCAACCTCGGGCTCGCAAAGCATCTTTGAAAAGCCCATGATGGCGTTCATTGGGGTTCGAATTTCGTGGCTCATGTTGGAGAGAAAGGCCGATTTTAGGCGATCGCTCTCTTCGGCATGTTCCTTGGCTATATTGAGCTCCTTAATTGTTTGGATAAGCCGTTCGTTTACCTCTTGATACTCCTCGTTCTGGCTTAGGATTTCCTCATTCTTCTCCTTAAGCATGAGCTCTGTATGCTTTCGCTCGGTAATATCTTCCTTCACCGCAATAAAGTGGGTTATTAGCCCCTTGCTGTTTTTGATGGGCGAGATGGAGGCAAACTCCCAAAATCCTTCACCATTTTTTCGTTGGTTGTAGAACTCACCCTGCCAATCGTTGCCAGCAGTAATGGTTTCCCACAACAGCCTGTAGTCGGCAGAGGTTTTGTCGCCCGATTTCAGAATGCTGGGCTTTTGCCCAACTGCCTCCTTTGCGGACCAACCTGAAACCTTACAAAAATGAGGGTTAACATATTCTATAACCCCATTGGTGTCGGTTATTATTAACGATACAGGACTTTGCTCAATACCTTTAGTAAGCATAACTATTTGTTCTTGATTTTGCTTACGGGTGGTAACATCGTGAACAATGGTGGCAAGAGCAGGCTTTCCATCGTAAATAGTTGGAATGGTAACTACCTCTACATCTGCAATGTTTCCATCAAGGCGTACAAATTTTGTTTCTACCAAAGGAGCCAACTTATGCTCTTGGGAGACTATGCGAATTCGCTCCTTCGAAAGTTCGTGGGAGTCGGGATGAACAAAGTCCAGCACCGATCGACCCAGCACTTGATCGGGAGAACTGGCCCTCAAAAAATTAAGTCCTGAATCGTTTATGAAAATAATTTTTCCGTTGATATATAAAACAATGGGATCAGGGAATGATTCAACCAGTGCTCGAAATCGCTGCTCGCTATTCCGCAGGGCACTTTCGTATTCCACTCGTTCGGTAATGTCGCGGCAAATGCCTTCGCAGAATTGAACATTGCCACTGCTATCCATTATGTAGTGGGCATTATCCTCGACC
This sequence comes from Williamwhitmania sp., assembly GCA_035530955.1. GTDB lineage: Bacteria > Bacteroidota > Bacteroidia > Bacteroidales > Williamwhitmaniaceae > Williamwhitmania. The sequence goes on from DATKTT010000068.1 coordinate 4,802, forward strand.
CAAATTACCTTACCGCTTTTGGTTTTCACCTGGTAGATTTCAGCCTTTTCAATAAAATCTTTGTTTTCGGCAATTATCCCTTCACGGGCTGTAGGCTCCACATTTAGAGTTGTGGGAATATCGACTTCCATTAGCTCGTCGGAGCTTTCATAGCCCAGCATTTTTACAAACGCAGGATTCACCGAAATAAATTTCCCCTCGGCTGTTGAGCGGTAGTATCCATTGGGCATATTTTCGAAGAGGTCTCTAAACTTTTTCTCACTTTCGAAAAGGGCCGTTTCCGTTTCTTTTCGTTCTGTAATATCGTGTATGATCGATAAAAGATAACTCTTGTCGCCTACATTAATGAGAGTTGGGTAAGTTTCCACTACCCTGATTTCACCAGTTGCCAGCTTCTGCTCAAGTTGGAAGTAGCTATTGTGTTCATGCTGTGCTTTAGAAATCCTCTTGAAGGTTTCTTGCTCCCCGTCTACATTTATATCGCTTACAGTCTTAGAAAGCAGCACCTCTTCTGGGTATTTGTAGAATTGAACTGCCGCCTCGTTTGCTCTAACAATTTTTCCGGTTTGAGGATCCACTTGCAGCATGGCAGCGCTATTGCTCTCAAAGAAGCTCTTGAATTGCTCCTCGCTTTGCCGGAGTTTTTGCTCTGCATCCCGTCTCTCAGTGATATCCCGGCAAATGGTTATCATTCCCTCCAGCTTTCCATTTACTAGAATAGGAGAGGCGTTTACTTCGAGAGGTATGCGTGCCCCCTCAGCATTGAGAATTTCGAGTTTGGTAATCTTTGCCTCCAACTTGCCGGCAACTCTCTCATGCAGTCCTTGCTTTATTTGCTGATGATATTCCGGTAGAATATAGTCGAAAAGATTTTGAGGTTTTTTTGGATAGGACTTGAGACCTACAATTTTTAGTCCGGCCGGATTAACATAGGTAACTTCGCCGTCGATGGTGTGCATAAGAATAATATCTGTGGCCATCTCTGCCAGCTGGCGATACTTCTCCTCGCTTTTGGCAAGCCGCTCCTTCGATTGGTTAAATTCCTTTTCCAGCTGCTTTTCTCGGGTGACATCGCGACCGCTACCTACGGTTCCGATTATGTTTCCCTTTTCGTCGTAGAAGGGTGACTTGAATACGTCAAGGAAAAGGAATTGCCCCCTTACGTTTCCATACTCATCAAACCGTTCGGTTTTTTTACTCTTGAGGATTACCGTATCGGTATCGCGGCAAATTTCGCCAAAGGTATGCCATTGATGATCATCCGGATGTTTTGCCCGCTCCCTTTCAGCAAAAAACATGTCGTTTTTACCAATGGGTTCGCTGAGGTTATTGGCTCCTAACAGCCTTTCGCACATGGCCTTGTTGGCAAATATGTAGCAATTGTTTAGGTCTTTGGCCCAGAGCAAATCCTCCACGTTGTCGCACATCATGCGCAGCATAAGGTAGAGGTTTTGGTAGTTCGCTTCGCTTTTGGTAAGCGCCTCTCTCTGCTTTTGAATTTGGGAAAGGTCGTGAACGGTGGCCATGATTCGGTTTTTTCCACCAATGGTTGTTTCCTGAAGCGTTACCTCTACCGTGAAATTTGTCCCGTTTTTCTTTTTGGCACGCCACTCAAATGCTTTGGACTCGGTTTTAAGCGCGTGGCGAATCATCTCCAGAGCTTTTTCCTCCGTGTAGCCTTCATCGCTTGCGCTCACATATCCGGTATTATGTTGCAGCACCTCCAGCTTATTATCGAAACCAAATAGGCGAAGCATGGTGTCGTTGACTTCTAGTATTGCACCAGTTTTGCCGTCGTGGATAAATATTGCATCGCGGGTGGAGTTGAATATTTCGCGAAAGTTTTGCTCCTGTTCCAGCAAGATCGCCTGCGCTAGCTCCATTTTAGCCAGTTGCTCAGCATGGAGTTGCTCGGTGGACTCAAGTTTAGCCTCTATTGTTAGTAACTGATTTATAATCTCTTCTTTTGATAGTTCAGAAAAATCCATCTCCACAAAATTTGTTCGTTCCACAGGCTTTGTTTTACATCGCTTTAACGTTAAACAGAGCGGTAAGCATATAAGTTTTTTAAAATGATGAGTAGCGGCCCACTTTTGCTTTTAAATGTAAATATAGATATAATTCCCACTATACTATTTAAGGATAAAATTGACCAAAAGCATTTTCTAAAAGGTCACCTTGGCTCTTAAACGGCTTGCACTATGCGTAGTGGTTTCTCAGGAAATGGGAGATTTGCTTGCAGGCTGTTCCTGAATCAAAACAGGGTGGGTCCTAAACCAAGTTGGTTTTTTTAGCCACGCTATGTTTTGTCCTAAACCAAGCTAGGTTTCACTCCGAATCAAGCTATGTTTTGTCCCAAACCAAGTTAGGTTTTTGCAACCGTCGCCAGCATTACCAGCGCAGTGGCGTAAACTCTACCCAGCTGCAACTGGCAATGGTTTCTGCAGCAGCCTTTGGTCTCCCTTGCCGCCTTCTGGTGATTGTGGTGCATGAAAGGTTCGGTGCTGTGAAGGCCGTTGGAGCGTGCACCGCTCCGCTTTGGATGGTGCCGTCGACCCCCGCCCTAAAGTGCGGGGAAATGATTACCGATCTTTTGGTAACTTGTAACTCAGTCACCCGTCAATCTTCTATCACCCTTCCCTTTTTCATTCCCTATTGCCCTTCCCACCTATTTTTTTTAAATTAGCTGCTGATTTATGAAACAAAAGTTCATTATATTGCTATAATGGCTTAACGTTTCGTGCTTTAGTATCAATATTTTGAAAATCTTAGTATCATGAAGAATACTTTCCTCTACGTAGGCGTGGCAATTTTGCTGATTTTGGTGGTGTTTTTTATGGAAAAGCCGCGGTGGGCTAGCAACTCCTACTTTAAGGCCAAGGAACTTGCCGATTCTGCAAAGTATGAGCAAGCGTTGCACAAAATTGACTTTGCCCTGATGCTTTCCACAAAGCCCGAATACCTCGATCTCAAAGGGGTAATTCTTCAAGACAAGGGTAACGATAGCTTGGCCCTAACGTTTTTCAATCAGTCCATAGCACTGGACAGCTCCATTGCGCTACCCTACCTGCACAAAGGTATTTCGCTAAAGAATCAGCAAAAATGGGACGCTGCCCTTAAGGTTTTAAATAAAGCCATATCGATCAACGGTTCCCTTGCCAAGGCATACTACAATAGAGGTATTGTTGAGGCTGGCCTTCTCCGGTTCGACGATGCCATTGCCGATTATATAAAGAGCGCTCAGCTGGGAGGGACAAACCAGGAGACCTTTTACAAGATGGGGGCTTCGGTGGAGGCGCTCAACGACTTTAACAAGGCCATTGCAAGCTACAGCAAGCTCATCGAAAGTGGTGTTGCCAACTTTGATGCCTACAAGAATAGGGGTATTTTTCGTGTTAAGCTAAAAGACTATAAAGATGGCGAACAGGATCTGCTGAAGGCAACCAGCCTAAATAGTAAGGATGCAGATACATATTACTACCTTGGTCTTGCACAGGCTAACAATGGAGAGCTAGATAATGCCTTAAAGGCATACAATACAGCCTTGGCACTTGACGGGAAAAACTCCAGCGTGTTCTACAGCCGTGGAATGCTCTACCTGCAGAAAAAAGATTTTAAGAAGTGCTTTGCCGACCTTAACAAGGCCATTGCGCTTAAACCTGATTACAAGAAGGCCGTGTTCAGCCTTGCCACAGCAAAAGCAATAAGTGGTGACTACAAGGGTAGCTTGGTAGCCTTCAACCGAGCAGTGGAGCTCGACCCCAACAATGCCGATGCCTACTACAACCGTGCTGTAACCAAGGGAATTCTTGGAATGCACAAGGAGGCCATTGTTGACTATGATAAGGCATTGCAGATAAATCCAAATAATGCTGAGGCTTATTACAACCGTGGAATTTCCAAAATGAACCTTAAGGATGAGGCTGGTGGTTGTAATGATTTCAAAAAGGCACTCGATATGGGTTATGGACCTGCAAAAGACATGGTCAAAATTTACTGCCCTGACAAGAAGTAGCAATACCAAAGTCCCTGCGTTACCTTGGATTTAACCAAAAAAATGTTGTATTCTGCATTATCCATTGCTTAAATCTCAAAACACTTCGATAAATGAGACATATTTTATTAGTTGGTTGCTTAGGCTTATTTATGTTTTCATTAAAAGCACAAGAAAGGCCTAAACAGAACATTCACAGCCAACGGATAGAAGCTTCCTATGAGTTAGTTGATGGAAAAGGTACCGGTAAATATTTTACTGTAACCCAATATCTTCTCGATTCAACAGGTCGTTGCCACACAGAGGTTGATTATGACAGAACTCCTAGCATTATTGCCTATCGCTGGAACACTTACAATGGCAAAAACAAGGTGAAGGTTGAGTCCTTTGTCGCCGATAAAAAGGTAGAGGTGGATAGTTTTGTGTTTGGGAATAACAATAATTTACTAAAGCAAATAGTGACGTTTCCGAACGATTCCAAACGATTGGCCTTTGCCGAAAAATTTACTTATGATCCTCAGGGTAGAGTTGTCAGGATTGATGCTACGACCTTAAAGGGTAAGAAGGCGTTCCGGGCAAACTATACCTATGATGAGCATGGGACAGAAATTATGCGTAAGGTGAAGGTAAAGGGTGGATTTCCCCTTGACTCCATAGTTGCGCTTAATAGGGTTGCAACCTACGATTCGCTTGGAAGAATGATTAAGGAGTTGGTAACGAAGAAGATGATTGACAATCGTTCTTTGTCATCAGCTACAACATATCAGTATGACGCAAAGGGCAATATTGCGGAAAAGCAACTTTTCGATACCAAGGGAGCGCTTATCTCCCGAGTTGAATTCCTATACCGGAACGATAATTCTATATGGCAAAAGAAAACCTATAACGCTAATGGTGTATTAGTTGAATGGCTTGCTTGGAGATTGGAGAATATTGTTAGGGGACCGCAAGGTAGAATAGCAGTACCTGCTCAATAAGAAATAATATAAATGCCCAAAATTGGACTTAGTATGGTAGCGCTTCTGCCCGAAAATGGGGGATATTCAAATCTGTCTTACCATATTTACTCTAGTTTACAGAATATTGCTACTTTTGGCATCTCAATTGCTAAAGTGGATAGGGCAGCTTACGATCTTTGTCTTATCTTTTATTGAAACCCTTTGAAAAACCGTTTATCAAAGCCCGATAAGAGTTGGTCAAGTAAAGTGGCTCCGTGGTGTAAGAAATGTATACCAAAAGTTAATTTCGGAGTTTAATTGATAAACCCCTGATTGGGAAAAATCTA